>JARLHW010000320.1 GCA_031292075.1 Desulfosporosinus sp. | reverse complement strand
TCACACCCCCATCAATGAGCACGATGGAATCCTCATATTCGAAGACAAGTAAGTTTTTCCCGATTTCCCCAGTTCCCCCGAGAGGAATCACACTGAGTCTTGACGTTTTGTGGGATAACAAAAAAACACCTCCTATGGTAGTAATTTAACTTAGTTTGCCCATAGAAGGTGATACCATGTCTCAAGTAAATATATTTACTTACTCCCGTTGAAGATAACTTCCTGTCCTGGTATCGATGATCAGAACATCCCTTTCATTGAACAAAAACAGACCCTCCTAATTAAATCCAGTGCTACTAGATTTTCTAGCCAATAAATAAGGCAGGAAATTTTCGGCAACCCCAAAGTAGGAATTATCCGTGGCAACTGTAACAATCTGAAATTACCAAGCATAACTTGTACAAGGTTTAGATTGATGCACTGACCAAGAACTGTAAAAGAGGATGTCGCATATGTGAGGTAGGCCACTTGATCAACTCAAGCACAAGGGAATGGTGTCTTATTAATACATCTTCTATATAATGTATTAATTATCATAGACGAAAGGGGTATTCCATGACTGAAGAAAGCGGATTAAGGAAGTCGTTAGCAGCCAATTACAATATTTGAATCCTCTCAAGGTGAATACTTTGTGGGACAGTCAGAACTGTTAGTTTTTGGTCAAGGTAATAATGCTTGGGCGGGATTAATCAATCACCATAATTCAGGAGTAAATTTGCATGTGAATGTTTTTACTATTTCCAATCTCTCGGAAGTCCCTTTCACTGCTCATATATAGTTTAATCCTACCTTACCTGTTAAACAATTCTGTAGCGGCGATGATTGCATCAACGTAATCGTATCCAACAAAGTTTCGAATACGAATTTTACTCTACATCCCCTTCCAAATAATCGCCATGCGTGGCGCACATTGAATATGACCCTTTTGAAATTAAAGGGTCAAAAAACAGGACAGCCAAAGCCGTCCTGTGCGATGTTGAATAATCAATCATGAGTAGGATCTGCATTTTCATTAGTTAGGATATCCGTCTTTTCCGCAATTACTTTTGACTTTGGTGTTATTATTCCTGGTTTAGACGCATTTCCTCTTGGTATGAATTTTGGATCGTTGCTTTTACCTAAGGTTGCCATGCTTTAATCTCCTTTATATCAAATAACTGAATTCAGTTTCTGCAAAAGGCAGAATTCTAAAACGTTAATTTATGCCATAAAATGGTGGCCAGAGCACGAAATATCAACCGAGTTTCTTTGCAAATAACCCGAACTCCCCGATCCCCCGAATAGGTTCACCCTTCCAAAGCTCATCAAACAATTCTCTGAGGCGGACAATCATAAAACTCATTCGTTCTTAATGAGACAGATACCCCAGGACCCAGGGCTAAGGTTGAGGATAGTGCTCTGCCTCCTTGTGGACAACCCTCTGCTATCCGCTCCAGGTTGACCACAAGGCATTGGAAAGCCATTTGAAGCAATCCTAAAAGAGCTTATCCACACTCTCCACAACCTCGACGACTATGATCTTGTTGACCATTGGCCAATTTCGGAGTATCCTTCAACCATTAAGGCTACCCCACAATTCACTATGTAACTAACCAATAAGTGTCCGGATACTCCGGAATACGCAATTATTTATCCATAGTGCTACTTTATCCCTTATTAGTCGTTTTTTTATCCTTACCAAAGTCATTTTTGTCGTCATCAACGGGTGCGTGGTCACCAGGTACAGATATTTTTGTGGGAAAAGGTTTACGCGGTTTCTTATTCATTCAAGTTACCTCCTTGAAAATATCTTTAATAGAATCCCACAATAATGATTAAATATTCATATTAGCTGTTTCCTCGCCAACTTACAAACTCACCC
>JARLHW010000319.1 GCA_031292075.1 Desulfosporosinus sp. | reverse complement strand
TCGGTACAGCCCGACATAGCTCAATGAAAACGCTGTGCGGAACTCTTATGTTATAGAGCAGACGATAGCATAATATAATTGTTAACTATATAGTTTCTATACATTTATTGAGGATAAGGCCCGAGTTATAGCTAAGATGAGCGATAATATAATATTATAAAAGTAAAACCCTCCCTCACTCAAAATGGAAGCAATCGAATATCATGATTCAGTGATGTCCGCTGTTCCTGTTGATGTTGTTGATAAACTCAAGAAGCTTTTGGTGCTAATCCCAGCTACAGACGAACTGGCCCGCGCGAAGCGAATTTGCGAAGCACGCAAGACACTGCTGGAGAGCGAACGTATCTCCCTGGAAACTATGCCGTACAACTCAACGGCATGCAAGCACTCAGACACGATCCTTTCCGCAGTATTCTGGCGGATGAAAGTGTATCTGCACAGGAAGGGAACTGATTCGGAATTCCTGGGTGATTTATTCATCGCGCTGGGAAATGCAATTAGTAGCACCGACGAGATGCAGAAAGAATTGTGGCTGACTTTACTTTTCAATATCAGCCGGGCATTCATTGATCCCGACCTAGGTGCAGCAATACGAGCAAGATGTACTCTCAACCAATGCGAGAAGATTAAATTGGCTACCATAACCCCTGACCAAGAAAACTACCTCAAAGAAGCGCACAACTTCTTCAAGTTCACTCTTACTACATTAGCTGTAAGGACCGGCCTGCAGGAGTTCTTGAGTGATATCGGATTGCCTAAAGATAAACTTGAATCCGCAATTACTATCGGAAAAGAGATGCAGATCAAGTATGTGACGGGTGCGATGTTCTACGGTATGGTGGGCTTCGGGAAGACCATATACCTCTCCTTCGATCTGAACTATCCGGATGATCCTACAATGTGGCAGGAAAATAGGGCACTTATAGTCATCAACATATTCCACGAATTTGGCCACGTTCTTATAAGAGAGATGATCGGGAGCAACTTTGGCGCTGTCACACCTCGCGGGAAGAGCTCGGGAGCAAGTGCCTTAGAAGGAGGATATAAGATGGAGTTGCGCATCTTCGGGGCTTATGATAGAGGAGTTTACATCGAGCCAAATTGCAATATCCTGTTGGACAAAGATAGATGGAGTAAACTAGCGCCAATATTTACCGGAGCGGAGCTGAGCAAAATACACAAGTTCAAAATTACGAATTACATGTTCTCAGGTATATGCCCACTCTGTTCGGAGCCATTTTACAAGTAACTTGCTGACAATTATTTGGTGGAAGCGGGTGCAATTCGACAAGTCCAGTGTTGGGGTTTATTAATTTATTATATTCACGTGTATTAAGTCGACCGCAGTACCGGCCTTTAATTGTTTTGCCCTTCCTATCTCACCCCCGCCACCCAGCATTATCTGTCTATATGTCGCACGCACGCTTCTATTTTGCGATATAATTCCGATAGACATCCCATACCTCCTTCAAACTCGAAGTCGAGTGCAACACAATACTTCCCAGGCGAAATCGGGGGTTTTGGGGTTTTGGGGTTTTGGGGTTTTGG
>JARLHW010000318.1 GCA_031292075.1 Desulfosporosinus sp. | reverse complement strand
TCCACCTCTAATTATAAGGCTTTTTAATGTCAAAAAACAGGGTTTAAGGCAAATTATCGACGTATTTCAAGAGATTACGGTATATATCGTTGCAAAGCTAGACTTGACAATTGAGCATTAACTTTATGCAAGGCTAGTGAAGAAAAATAATTAATACCCGGAAATATTCATACAAGCTAAATTAATTGAAGAAAATAATGCTAGGATGCACAGCCTTTGGTTTCTTTATATTTTTTTCTTGTGACAATGAGATAGATTATCTCAAATATACCAAAGCTGTTAATGATAATTAACGCTATATACCATCCAACTTGATTAAGTCTGGCGGCTCTCCATAGAGCTAAGCCTTTCCAGACCAAGGCCCAAATGCAGTTCGCGAACCACATTACATTTCCCAAAAACAGGAATTCACATTTAACCAAAAACTAAGCCGTTTGGACGCCCCATTTTAACCATTGCATTTGGCCCACCAACATAGGCAAGTTCAGTTCCAAAACCTAAAACGGTAAAGCTGTTTTTTTCTTCTAGGGTATAATCTGTCATATTCAAAAGCTACCTTTTAAAATTAATCAATGACTTTTCTTCTTCACTTGATTGGTTTAGTATAGCCTTAAATTATGTTAAAAAATGACACTGTTTAGGAGTTCCGATGAAAAAAGTTGAACGGATTAATATAATCATGCGGTATATCAACAACCGCACCCACTTTACAATTTCTGAACTCATGCGAGAATTTAACATAAATTAAAATCTTTGGTATTACTGCTATAAGTACAGTATTTAACACAGCGGAAATACCAAGTAATACACCAAAAGCAATAGTTGCTCCATATGCATATCCATGGCCTTTTTTGACCCAAAGTTATGTGCTGTGGATAATATAACAATATTTGTAGGCCCAGGTGTATATGTAACAATAAAGCAGTATATAAAAGATGTAATATTCATGAAGCAAATTCCTTTGCCGCTAGGCTGGATGGGTAAGAGTTTAAGATGAATATGATGGCAATGGATGGAGAGCATGTCTATGCTTTAATAGCATAGCGGTTTCTCATTTTATTAAACAGAAATAATTCCTCAGCGTCTCAATAATAGAGTTTGTAATTTTCGGACACCCAAGCAAGACACGTGATTTCTGAGAGTGTATTTCTTCTGGAAAGGAAAAATGTAGACTCGTGGCGAATTTGATAAGGTGGAGTGATTTCAAGGGGAGCGAGAAAGATTAATGCCTGATTCACTGAACAAAGTTGTGTTTGAAATCCCAGCAAATCTAAGAGTTCTAAATAGTCTGCCTCTCGAAAATAAGCTAAAAGATCTTTTTAGTCCATTTGCTAAAAGTACTGTCGTATTGCTCGATGCTGTAGGCAGTTGGGTATTGGCTAATGTAAATAGTCAAGCTACCTTGCTAAAAGGAGCAGAACTTATCAATTTTTTAGAAGCTCAGGGTTCGTTTCGGTTGGAGTGTTCTCATTTGGGAGAAAACTATTTCAGAGTTCTCTCAAAAAGGGAAATAACTGAGTCTAACATTGAACAAATTGCAACTCAGTTATTTCTAGATTTCGGAGCAGAAGAGCCAGCCATATCGGAAAACTCGAAGCCCCATGGAAAGCTAAACGCGGCTTTGGTACCTAAAAAACCGATTGTTAAACCAAAAGAGAAATTGCAAGAAAAACCAAAAGAAAGCCTGGTGACTAAGTCAAACCAACGCCTTCGAGATATGAGCCATTCCCAAACCAAAACCCAACCCTTACTTTCAACCCCATCACCAACTCCAACTCCAGCTCAACGCACTTCCGCGAGTAAGAAAAAAGTTGTAAGTGAAAGCAAAGATGCTCTAGCAGATCGATCCAATAAGAATGTCCCTGACCAAAATGTTCTGAAAGATATAGAAAATGGGAAAGTCTTAAGTAAAAACCTTCGAAAGGAAAAGAAGAATAAAGAAGCTAGCCAATCAATCCAACCTAAATACAATTCGGATATAAAACCCCAGAGCCTTCCGGTTCTTCAGCCTAGGAGGATGTCAACTCCTTCAGTAGGGCAATCACTAGTAAAAGTGGTTTTCCATACTACAGAAGATGCGCAGCTTCTTCGGAATGTGAAAGAGGGTCTTTCTTCCCCAACGTCTGATTTTTATCTGCGTCAGCAGGCCTTACAGTTGTCTGTGAGTCCTGGTTTTGAGACGTTGATGGCCTTGAAGGCCGCTCGCCTTTTGCAGCCTCTTGATTATCAGTTAAGAACGGTACGCCACGTCTTGATGAATTTACGGGGGCGAGCTTTGTTGTGCGATGAAGTGGGTATGGGAAAAACAGTGGAAGCCGGTCTCATTACCTTGGAATACATATTGCGTGGCTTAGTGCGTCGGGTTCTGGTTTTGTCGCCCCCCTCCCTCGTGGAACAGTGGCAGGAGGAAATGCGCAGTAAGTTTAATCTCGATTTCGCCGTCTATGATAGCGCCGAGTTTAAGGCCCATCCGGATCCTTGGGCGACATTTCCTCGAATTATTGCTTCTATCGATACAGCTAAAAGGGAAACTAAGCAAGAGCAAGTATTGGCAGTTCCTTACGATCTCGTGATCGTTGATGAGGCTCATCATTTAAAAAAACAACGCTCTCAAGCCTATCGGCTTGTAAGTGAGCTCAAGAAAAAATACATCCTGCTCCTTACAGCCACGCCGGTCGAAAACGATTTAGAGGAGTTATTTAATCTGATCACCTTGCTCCTACCTGGGCAATTAGAGACGGCGGCTTCGTTTAAACGCAAATACATCACGCGTGGAGACCCCTTAAAACCCAAAAATACGGAAACGCTTAAACAACTGATTAGGGAAGTTATGGTTCGAAACCGGCGCAGCGAGACGGGGGCTATTGCCGGGAGACGGAGTGCGGAAATGATTTACATAGAACTAACTCCGGAAGAGAAGGCTTTTTACCAGCGCCTGACGGTTTTTGTCCGTGGATATTATAGTGCGGGAGCAGCCAAGGCCCAGGGTGGAGTTCATACTTTCGTCCTGAAAATATTACAGCGAGAAGCGGGTAGCAGCATCGAGGCAGTATTACCAACTCTCCATAAAATGGCTGCCAATCAGAATAATCCTGAAAGTTTGCGAGGGGTATTGACTACACTGGCTAAACAAGCAGAGAACGTGCCGCGGCGGGCTAAAGTTGAAGCCTTGCTCCAATTGCTGCCTGGAATCCGGGGCAAGGTCATAATTTTCACAGGTTTCACTGAAACCCAGCGTTATCTGGTCCGAACTTTGCGAGTGGCAGGTTTGCAGGTAGCTGAATTACACAGCGGTTTACGTCGTCAAGAGAAAGAAGAACAAGTTCGTTTATTTGCCGGAGAAGTAGATATATTGGTTTCTACAGAAACGGGCAGTGAAGGCCGCAATCTTCAATTTGCCAATCACATGATTAATTATGATTTGCCCTGGAATCCTATGCGCATCGAACAACGAATTGGCAGGATTCATCGTATCGGTCAAGAGCAGGATGTTCACATTTATAATTTCTCTGCTGTGGATACGATTGAAGCGCATATCTTAGAAATACTTGATGCTAAGATTAATATGTTTCAGTTGGTCGTTGGCGAATTGGATATGATTCTTGGCGATTTGACGGAAAAACGGGATTTTGAAGATTTGATCATGGACATTTGGGCTCAGTCTAATAGTGATGAGGTGTTGAAGTCAGAGATGCAGGAACTGGGGGACAGATTGGTAGTTGCCCGCGATCATTACTTAGCGGTTAAAAAATTGGATGACCGTCTCTTGGGAGAATTGGCTCCGGAAGAGGGGGAGTAAATTGTGCAGTTTGAAGAAACACTTGACTTAGAAAAGTTTGTCTTAGCTTATTTGCAACGTGCTGGAGCTCTAACTGAGCAGGAGAGTTATGCGACCTTGGGGGTTTTGCTTCCGGAAGATGTGAGCAGTTATTTTGGTGAGGAGCAATTGCTTCTGACTTTTGACTATGAGGTGGCGGAGGAAACTGAGGATAGTTTGTTTGTAACGCATGGCAGCCCGTTTTTGGACAAAACAGTAGAATCTGTTCTCCAAAGGTTTGGCCGCTTCACCGTGTGGTATTGGTCAGGTCCAGTACCGGAGCTACCGCGTAATTTCGAGCAGAAATTTCTAGCTAATTTAGATTTTCAGCGTTGTCGTCGGCCAAAGGTCAATATGCACATGGTGGAGGAATGTATTTTTTATAGCTTTAATTACCGTTGTGCCTATCGATCCCATGAGAAAAGTGAACAAATTATTACCGTTGTTTTGAATGGCAGTAACGGTCAAGCTCAGACAAAATTTTCTGAAGCCTTACAAAAAAACCCGCCATCAGAGGAACGTAATTACTCCCTCCCAAGGGCTAAGCTTCTATCAGAATCTAGTCTTTATCAAATTGCTTGCCAAAACGCGGAACAGGTGGCACAGATCCGAGCGGAAAAAATTATGGCTCAAGGAGATTGGCAGAAGAAAAAAGAATTAGCTAAAATCGCTGGTTACTATAGCGAATTGGAGGCTGAGATTCGAAAGAAATTGGCGGGAACGGTGGATCTGAAAAAAAGGGCCCGCTTGGAGCAGCAATTGGCGGCAACTCAAGCGGACCGTGAACGACGGCAAAAAGATACGGCTGAACGATATGGGGTGGAGGTCGATATTCGACTTGATCACGTTGTGGCCAACTATATCCCTTGCTTGTGGGTAAAATTAGAATTAGCTCACAAAAATCAGCTTCGTTATTTCACGGTTCTCTACAATCCGCTGTTGAGTGAGATTGAGATGCCGATCTGTGAGCGCTGTGGGCAGCAGACCTTTAGCCTTGTCCCGGATCATGATGGTTTCGTTTGTCAGGAATGTAGTAACTAGTGGGTTCGATCTATCGTCATGGAAAGCTTATGAATGCCGGGCATCAAAGGCAATACACTTGAGGTAAGGGGGAGTTTGGTAGTCTCCTAAACTCAGTTGCCAGATGTTAGGAGTGATGAGTGATTATTGTCATGCGCTGAAGGCGACCGAAAAATCATATTTGAAGGAGCATTTCATCATGAAAATCCAACAAGTACGAACTATAGTGGCGGGGCATTCGGATGATACTCTGCGACAATTAATCAGTGAAATATACAAACGCCTTCCCAAGAAAATAATTGAAGAAAAACAAATTGACTTTCTGATCGAGAACCTGCCTGATAGTCTATCCGAAAAAAACCGCGTGACAAAGCAGAAAGAAATACTTGATGTAGATGAGGTATGTTGGGAAACTGAAGAGTTCATTAAGAATGTCCGAGAACAAAATTATTTTGCGCCCAATCAAGTCATCCATAAAAAAGACCGACCGAAATGGCGCTTTGTAGTAAAACGTCTGTACAAAAGTTTAATGGAACTCAGTCAAAACCCTGAGGATTTGCCAGAAACAAGCCGTCTTCTAACAGAGCTCTATAAAGTGATGTGCGAAGCCTGTCGGGTCTATTTGTTTAATACCCAAGATCCGTTTGCTTCCGTCGGGATAGATCAAGTGGAGTTTTACATGAATGTTGTGGCTGTGGTGGCTCAAACAGGCTCGCCTGAGCAATGGATAAAAGAGTCGTTACTTTTGGCCTTGGAACCCACCGTAACACTGGACCATTCTCTTAGGGTAGTCCTCATGGAGATGCTAAAAAGTGCTCCACTTAAAGAGATAGCAATTGAATTATGTGAACAAATGCGGAAGCTTAAGATTACGACTGCAATGCACAGACAAGACAAGAAGTATTATTTAAAAGAACGTAATAATGCTTTGACAGAGCTGATTTTTATGCTGAACATGGTTTTAGGAGAAAAGGAAACAGCAATTGCAGATTTTAAAATCAATTATCAAGATATTGGCTCTGAGATAGGGCTCTATGTACTTTTGAGGCAATTATTTTATTATAGAGAAAAAGAGTTATGGCTAAGGGAATATGAGTTTGGATTACAGCAAAAAGTACAACCAAGAAAGTCTCTTGTTGAAACCTATAAATATATCAGGGAAACGGAAGATTTTCCTCAGTACTAAATAATCATTTTAAGCATTTTGAGTACATACTTTCTGAATCGTCGATTGAAAGGGCGACAATCAGATATAAAACTGACTGGTGCCCTTGACATAGTTTTTGAAATATTTGGTGGTCGGTGGAAGGAAAAGCGGGTGTGCGACTTTGATCCTCCCGTCCATAATATAGAAGATTTCTTCAATTATTCATCGGGCATTCAAGCTATGTCTAAGAAGGGGTATAAGAACCTTGAGGACAAGCTGGATGCTTTTTTATACTAAATCAGAAAGCATAACTTCGTTGCTGCAAGAAGGCTAATTCGTGCGAAAGGTTGAAAAATTTCTTGCTGTGCATAGTGTTTTTAGTCGATGGAATAATATGTGATCCGTGGGAGAATGCCCAATATGCCCTATTCTTTGCACAGGATGTTTAATCTGAAGGAATATAAGTGGTGGGGAGTTGATTGGTAAAAAGGGCAAATATGGAGATTCTCAAGGGTGTAAATTATCTGAAATGTAGGTTTACAATTACTAACTATATTATCAGAGTCTGCTACTTGTTAATGACCGTTTTTAATTCCTGAGGTAATTTTTCTTCCCCTTTTACTTTGATGACATCGGGTACCGGTTGTCCATTCTCCTGCAAAATTTTCAATCCTTTATCTTTACTGAGGAGATATTTCATGAATTCCAGAGCTACTTCTTTATTCGGGGCATCATTGAGCATTGTTACGCCATAGACTACCGGCATCCAGGTTTGAGTGATCATTTCTCCAGGTTTCTTACCCTTAAGATCAACTTTAGCCTGCTTGTAAAAGTCTTCCTGACTAACGTCACTTAGATTAATCTCTGCTGGAAGTTTAATATACTTCATATGGTGTTGCTCGGCAACAGAGCGATAGATAAACAAATAATCAAGCTCGCCGGCTTCGACCATCGTCAGTAATTCAGGTTTTGTCGGACGGACATTTTTCGCCGGACAGTTATCCGTTAGTTTCTTGTACAGGTCTGGTTGCTTGTAGTATTTTTCAGCCAATTGCCAAACGGTGAAATTAAAAAACTGCTTGCCGATTATCATAAAAAAGGATGTTACATTAGAGGATATCGTAGATTTCCAATTTCGGTTCGAAAGCATACATCCCTTTCAGGATGGTAATGGACGAGTTGGCCGCATCGAGGGACAGGTACATTATTTTTGAGCAGAAAACACAATGTGCCTGTCCCTGTGTTTTTAACTCTATCTATTGTTTGACCAAAGACAGGGATTTTTATTAATTGGAAAATTCCGCCTACGTGATAGGGTAATTGCTTAGAGTATTGTCGGTTAAACAATGCTTTAAAAAACCTTGTCATTGTCAATGATATAGGAAAAAGGTATATTTAAAATATGGATTTTAGTTGATCGGACACACTAAGAGGCCCGGTGAACTACTGTCTTAGTAATCGAGAATAAAGACACTTTGTTCACGTATCAGAAAGTATAAGTTTGGGGGTCCCCCTTTACTTGACGTATCAGAAAGTATAAGTTTGGGGGTCCCCCTTTACTTGACGTATCAGAAAGTATAAGTTTGGGGGTCCCCCTTTACTTGACGTAT
>JARLHW010000042.1 GCA_031292075.1 Desulfosporosinus sp. | reverse complement strand
TAGCCGAGAGGATCGCCAAGATGGAGGAGGAGCTGAAGAGGCTGACGAAGGATCTGCAGAAGAGCGAAGGGGAGCGGAAAGATCTGGCGGAGACTCTGCAGAAGAACGAAGTGTTGCTGAAAACTTGTAAGACAGCATGCGATGGCCCGGCAGAGGGGTTCCGGGAGACGTTCAAGCAGAAAAATGCGGCGATAGACATGCAGCGGGAGCCCCAGACGAAGAGGGACATGATAAAAGAGCTGGGTGAGTACCTAGATACGGTAGACCATGATTTCGACTCGGCTCTGACTAAATTCAACGCGCAGATCGAAATCAAGGCAGCTGAGGTAAGGGGGTTCAGGCGGATCCTGGACGCGAAGACCGAGGAGGTCAATAAGCGCATTGCTGAGGTGGAGGAGCCTCTTTCGGATGAGGAAGGTGAGTTTGTACTCGCAATCAGAGAATGTAGCGAATAAATGGTGCGCTGAGTACAACAAGCACATGGCTTACGCGAAAGTTATGGATATATATGCGGGGCTAGTTGCAAACACCATAAGTGAATCAGTACTTAGATGTTTGTTTATTTATTATAGACCTTTTGCTCACTCACGCGGTTTAGTCGGTGTAGACCTGCGCTGTAGTTCAGTCGACGACAAGTTTGCAATAACCATCGCACGTGGACTCAAGCTCTCGACCAAGGTCAACTCGCTGAATTTATGTAATCGACCGACTATAATAACCGAACCGGTAGTCGGCAACACAGTTGGACCGGAGGGCGCGAAGGCCTTTGGAGAGGCGCTCAAGGGGCATCCGTCGCTGCAAGAGCTCGCGCTTGGTATTATTATATTATCTCTCTCCTTGATGGAACTGTGCGAATAACCTGTGTAATAGGTACCGTGCAAATGCGCATCATCGTGTATTTAGGCAGTAAAAGCTTTCGCTGACTGGACAAATATAATTATATCTAATAGGTATGCAACCGATGATAATCTCGTGTAGGTAAGTTTCGCTCTGCTGCTCTGCCCTCTCAGCGCAATAGACGATAATCGCTTTGTAGGTGCGAGTAAGGATTCATCTTTCTATAATGGATGTCGCAACACGCACTAGGTAAGTCCCCCATCACGCCAAAGAGATTATAACCGTGCATAGGTGGTACAAAGCCTCAGTCCAAGTTCACACAACGATGTTTGTAGCTGGTAAGCCCGCGCATCAGCTGTGTGTCACCGTCCACGATAGGTAGTCTTCTTTTCCCTTAACGCACTCGCACAATAGGTAAGTCCGAAGATGCTAATCGCGCATTATTGTGTAGGTACAGCAGTCTCTTGATTTACACGCTGCGCCAACGCGCAGAATAGGTAAGTCAAGCATTATCCCCCAGATCGCATCCGGGGGATAATAACTCGTGTTCCGCTATAGGCTGCAAGCAAATCGATGTACGAACTGCGAATAGGTAGGCTCCGGATATCATCATCATCATCATGCATATAGGTAAGCAGCGGACGCGATAATGCAAACCGGTAGACGGAAGTACGAACGCGTTTCTTACGCTGACACATAGGTACAGTGACTCCGATATAACTGGATAGGTCTGATCGGGGACGAAGGCGCGAAGGAAATAGCTGAAGGGCTGAAGAGTAACCACGTTCTGAAATGTCTCTTCGTGGGTATTCGATACGGTTTCGTAATCCATCGCGTAGAACTTTGTCAGATCACCGATGTTGGCGCCGTCGCGCTGGCTGACGCCACCAGGGAGGGTGCCACTGCGCTCGAAATGATATTTATTGGTACGTCCTGCTAGCCCGATTATGCACCGTGTAGAGAAGAACAATCTCACAGATATGACTGGGAAGAAGTACGGCTTCAGACCTAACATCCAGGTCATATACGAGAACGAGAAAAAGTGAATATGATGGCACCAAGCTAAGCGCTTGCGCAAGCTCTATCACCAAAATCATTTCGCATTTCTGCATGCTATCTCTCACTGTCTCCCCTGCTCAGATTATATTTATTATTGCATCCCACATCGCACACAATGTGAGGTAACCTCCCTGTGCAGTGTCGTGCCGTGCTGTGCCACGGGGTTTTGGGGTTTTGGGGTTTTGGGGTTTTGG
>JARLHW010000041.1 GCA_031292075.1 Desulfosporosinus sp. | reverse complement strand
CTCCACTTCTAATTATAAGGATTTTTTATGCCAAAATACAGGTTTATTGGCGGATTAACTCCGCTTTTCGATGTTTTACGTTGTATATCGTTATGAAGATGTATTTGACAAATGATCATAAACTTTCTGCAAGGCTAGTGATATTATATGATAAAATATATAAGAGGTTTACGTTTTGATTGAAAGGAATTTAGAATGAGTAGCGTTTTTGGTTTAATAGTACTAGTATTAGTTTCATCAACCCTTCAAGCAGGAACTGGTTTCGGATTTTCAATAATGGCAACGCCGTTTCTGCTTTTACTTTTTGAACCACATGATGCAATTCAGTTAAATATCATAGTGTCTATTTTGATATCTGTCGTAATGACATATAAAATACGTAGTGAGGTCAATAAAGAGAGCCTGATACGATTAATTAAAGGTAGTTTAATTGGAATTTTCCCAGGAATTTTACTTTCCATCTTTCTTGATGTACGACCATTAAAGATTTTAGTAAGTATACTAATCCTTGCCTCAACAGCTTTATTAGTAGCTAAAATTAATGTAAAACAAACCAACACCAAGGAGCTAATAACAGGGGTATTATCTGGGTTACTTACTACAAGCTTAGGTATGCCAGGGCCACCATTGCTGATATATTTTGCAAGCGCAAAAGTTGATAAATCTACTCTTCGTAGTACTGCTTTAGCCTACTTTGTGTTTATTTATCCAGTCAGCCTCCTACTGCAATTCTCAATGTATAGCATTTCAAAAGGCGTTTGGCTATCAACTTTATGGGCTTTGCCCTTTACTGTAATGGGTATTTATTTAGGACAATGGGTATTTGCACGATTAAATCAGCTACTCTTTGAAAAGATAATTTACACATTGTTATTTTTCACGGGTATTTTCTTGTTTCTTACAACTTTAAATATTTAGAATATACTGAAAATTTTTATAGGCGTGGGTCTGGGGTAGCCATCCTTCACTTAACACATGGATTTACGAGTTCAATAAACAATAGCACCAGCTTCCTTATTGATAGAATGCTGGTGCTATTGTCATAATTGTAAATTATTTATAGGTGGCTCTTACCAATTTTAGAGGATCGCGATCGATAAGGACCTTCCTCGCACATCTAGTAGATGCCGTTCGGAAGGTCCTTTTACCCCGCTTCAGACCGGACGTGATTATGAGGTAGAGCGTTCTCTTATCCTGACAAGCATTGCCGATGTACTCGTCGAAGGTATTAAGGTTGGCTTTTGCTAGCAGCGGGGTTACAATGGAGTGCCAAATGTTACACTCGTAGGCTGTTGGGCCCATGCAAGGAAGTTCGATGAAGCACTGAAAGCTCTGCCGGATACCAAACGCTCAGCAACGGTTGTTGCAAAAGAAGGATTGGAATTTTGCAATCGACTTTTTGCCATTGATGATCAATTAAAAAAGAAGACACCGGATGAACGATTTGAGTTGAGATACGTTTCCGATTTAACAGATTCACCTTACAACCTCTGCCATTTTAAGTATCGTGTTAAACAATACTTGGGTACCCTTAGCAATGTCTTCATAATCGGTATACTCTTCAGGGCAATGGCTTAATCCCCCTTTACTAGGAGTAAAAATCATCCCAACATCAGTTATTTTAGCCAAAATCTGGGCATCGTGTCCTGCCCCACTGGCTATTCGCATAGAGGCTATCCCTGCCTCTTTAGCCGCCTCATCCACCGCATCAATCATGTGTTTGGGGAAATGTATTGGATCAAAACGCACAACTTCCTCAACTTGAAGTTCGATATTACGCTTTTTGCAAACCTCGCTGCAAAATTCGCGGATACTATTAACGGCCTTTTCAAGATTATTTTCATCTATATCCCTAATATCAAAAACCAGCTCTACTTTACCTGGAATTGTATTAATTGTTCCAGGCTGTACATTAATCCACCCTACGGTCCCCACTGTAGTTTCACCGGATTCAGTAGCAATCCTTTCCATTGCAACGTTAATTTCAGAAGCAGCTACTAAAGCGTCTTTTCTAAATTTCATAGGGGTGGCACCTGCGTGATCCGTTCTTCCTTTTAACGTAGCTTTAATCCAGACCGAACCAAAAATACCTTCTACAACACCTACCGAAAACCCTTCCGATTCCAACAAGTGACTCTGTTCGATATGCAATTCGTAGTAACATTTATATTTCTTAGGGTCAATTTTTACTTCATTTAGTTTATCAGGGTCACTACCCGACGCCTTCATTGCTTGAGCTATTGATATGCCATCTTTATCCTTGTATTTATCTAAATCCTCCCTTGTCACCTCACCAAGGAGAGCACGGCCACCTAGGATTCTCCAGTTAAAACGTGCCCCGTCTTCTTCCACGAAGATGATTACTTCTAAAGGATTTCTGGTCTTGATTTTGTTCTCCGTTATTGTCGTAATAACTTCTAAAGCCCCCAAAACGCCCACATTGCCGTCGAACATTCCACCACACTTGACGCCATCAATATGTGACCCAGCGGCAACAACTGGTAAAGAATCATCCACTCCTGCAAGATGTCCAAATACATTGCCCATAGGGTCTTCCCTAACCGTCATGCCGGCCTCTTCCATCCATTGTTTCAAAAGTTCCTTGGCTCTATTATACTCATCAGTCCAAGTAAACCTACTCCAACCGCCATCTATATCTTTACCGAATTCAGATAGAGCAATCAAACGTTCTTTTAGGCGTTCACCATTTATCTTTACTGACATTTATACTCCCCCTTGTATTCTCCGAATTTCCTTTGCATATAGAAACTAACTTCATTCCCTATAATAATTTTAAAGAAGCCACATAACTCACAAAAAAGGGCAAAAGCTAAAAAGAAGGGTCCTTTTAAGGACCCAAACTTAGTAAAGGTTTTGATCAAAATATCCTCTTATCTTCTGACCAATTTTCATATTGTTGAAGTTTCCTAACGATTTCCGCATACTCTTCATATGGTAATAAGCTCTGATATCCGTCTAAAGATCCCACTTTTATTTTCATGAGACCTGAGTGAATATACGGATATTTATTAATCTGTTGTGGTTTTTCTATTAGGCCTGTATTCACCTCAATTACTTCTCCAGATATTGGGGCTTTGATTTCCCATACTTTTCTATAAGTATCAACCCAACCTATAGTCATACCATTTACAATAGTATCTCCTACTTTTGGCAAATCACTGAAGAGTATATCCCCTAAATCTCTTTGTATAAAGTCAGTCAACCCAATAGTGAAAATATTATCCGTTTCTTGATGTAACCAGAGATGAGAATTACTAAATTTCAAATCATAAGGTGAATAAGTCTCAATGGTTGGTTCATCTTTAGCTCTAAGCGTACAAAAAGGTAATGGGACAATAACTGCCTGACATCTATTTTCTTTAACTTCTATTTCAATTTCCGTACCAATTTCGCTATACTCTGTGGGCACATACCCCATACCTAAATTTCGCCCGATTAGATTAGGAGATAGGGAGCCACTAGCTACATGACCTATTAGTTTTCCAGAATTATAAATTGAGTATCCATGTCTAACAGTATCACGTTGCTTGACTTCAAAGCCGATCAGTTTCCGGCTAACTCCATTAGTTGAGATTGTTAATAAAGCGTCTTTACCGATAAACTCCTTTGAAAATTTAACGGCCCAACCTATACCTGCTTCAAAGGGGTTAGTCTTATTGTCCATATCATTCCCGTTTAATAGATAACCCGCCTCAGTTCTTAGACTTTCTCGAGCAGCTACTCCATGTGGAACAATTCCCAGAGGTCTACCAACTAACAATAGTTCATCCCATATAAGAGGGGCAAGTTCTCTAGAAATAAAAATTTCATAGCCCCGCTCCCCAGTATACCCTGTCCGACTAATAATACAAGGAACGTCCATAGTCTTGGTACTAATTACTGTCTCTATAAGCCAAAAATACTTCAGTTTTGACAAATCTGCTTTGGTTACTCTTTGCAGGACTTCTCGGGAAGCAGGTCCCTGTAACGCAATCAATGCTGTTTCACAAGAAATATTGTTCACTGTTACATCCATTCCTTGTGAGTGCTTTATAACCCACTGAAAATCCTCTTCGGTCTTCGTGACATTGACAACCCACAGAAAATGCTCTTCCCCTAGACGAAAACAAGTTAGGTCATCTATAACGCCTCCATCTTCATTGCACATAGGCGTATAAAGGGCTTGGTTAATTGAAAGTTTTCCGGCATCATTTGTTATTACCTTTTGCACTAAGGCCAGCGCATCTTTACCCTTGATCTCAAATTCTCCCATATGTGAAACATCACAGAGACTAACCGCTTCACGGGTCGCCCGGTGTTCTTGTATATGTCCAGCATATTCTACCGGACGTGCAACACCCTTAAGGTTAACAACTTTAGAAGCCATTTGGATATGTCTTTCATATAATGGTGTGTGTTTCATGAAAAATCGTTCCTCCTCATAATAATAATAATAATAAGACTCTCGACATTCGTCGAGGCAGTTGGAACAAGGGTTTCCCTGAACCAACCAATATCACTCCTCCTATTTTTAGTAGAAGGATATTTAGCTTTATCGATAAAAGAAAAATTAACGATCGAACAATTAAAATTCCATGATGTTCCCTGCAAACTAAAGGAAAACTCTTTGACATGTCCATAAAGGTTGTTTCCTGAACTCTCATAGGATAAATTAACTTTGTTCTCTGGTTTTCAATTGAATCTTTAAACCAGAGAACCTTTAGTTATTAATACAGTAAACTTCTAAACATTTGTATTAACAATTAGAAACGTATCGTCTGCTACTTTACGAGATTTTTCTTTAATGAGGTAAACAAAAATCGAGGCTACTAATGCTGAAAGGCCCCAGTAGATAAAAGCATTGGTATAGACCGTTGCCCCTTGGGCATTTGTGTAAACCAAAAATCCAGTGACATAGCCTGCTGCAGCTGAGCCGTATTGGGCCATTCCGTTGACAACTCCAATAGCGACACTACCGAGATCTGGAGAAGTAAGTTCACTACTTAGTGCAGCTTGAACCGCCCAATGCATATTAAGGAAAAAGCCCGTAATAATTAGCAAGGATGCCGTCAAGACAATTGGTGTGCCAGGTTTAATTAAAGCAACAAATAAAATCATACAAATTACACTCAATAAATTAGAAGCGATCATGAATGGCCTTCGGACACCTACTCGATCCGAAACTGCACCGCAAAGGAATTGTCCTATCGCGCCAGCTAAATTGAATAACCCAACCAGTAAGGCCATAGTCGTCATATTATATTTATGCACTTCAGTTAAATAGAGAGGGAGCCAAATGTTCATTCCCCAAAACAAGGTATTATGGAAAAAGGCTGCTAAACCCAAAAACCAAATAGAAACATTTTTATAAACGTCAGTAACTTTCAAGGCCTGTCCATCTTTTTTCTTAATAACGTCCTTATAAGTAATAACCTTTCCAGGGTTCTTCTTCTGCTCTTCTGCTATATCATCCTCATATATTTCTTCTAATTCATACTCGGGCATAACCTTCCCATTAAAATGATACTGTTCAGGTCTGTCAAAAATTAAATATTTAACAAGGAGTAAGGCAGGTATTCCTCCCAAAGCACAAAAACCAAACACCCACCTCCAACTAGTAGCATTCATGAGTGTTACAGCTACTATTGGCGCCCAAATCGGTGTTATGACCCAAGTTGTTGCCCAAACAGCTGATGCTTTACCTCTTTCCCTTTTCGGAAACCAACGGGAAACTAATTGCACTGCTGCTGGTGGATTCAATCCTTCAAACCAGCCAAAAATAGTATACCTTAACATAAAGGAATCAAAACCTGTTACGAAACCAGTCCACCATGTTGACACAGAGAACCCGAGAAGAGACAAGGCCATAATCCTCTTAAGACCTACTTTATTGACTATATATCCTGATATAAACTGCATTGTGGCAAAAATCAAGGTAAACGTACCAACTAAAATGCCTATTTGAGCGTGGTCTAATCCAAGTTCTTTACTAATAATCGGCATTAAAATAGTAGTTTTTTGGCGATCCAGTTGTAAGAAACAGTAAGCTATCCACATGGCGAGTAAAGCCGTATAACGAATTCGCCATTTACCATTAGGTTTTTCCATATATATTCACCTCCATGATTATTTTCCAATTTTAGCCTTATATTCCCTAAATATTGATGCTAGTAAAAAAAGACTTACACATAACTGCATAGGGAAAAGGATTTTTTCTCCCAACGTCCAGATATTTTCCGGAGTGAACATTTAGTTTATTCCTCCCTTCATCTACTTTCTTAGACTAGTCAATGTAATTGAACTCACTACTCTTCGACAGACCTTCGATTAAATTAACATATTCATTTTTAGAAAGCTTGGGTTGGAATCTCTTTATTATCTCACCTCCCCTACTTGCGTTATCAGCTAATAAATCAATGATGGTCATAGCAATAATTTTTGCAGGATTAACATACACCATTTGTTCGTCCATAATCGTAAAGTCTCGTTGATGTAAATTTCCTGAAATACCTCCTAACATCGGATGAACTTGGGGAATAATGTGCCCTACATCCCCCATATCAAATCCACCTTTAAAATGAATCTGTTTGACAAAACATTCATTCGGCAATAATGTTTTAAAATTACTTTCAAATAATTTGGCCATGTCTTCATTTGGATCCATAGGTAAGAAGCCCACTGTATCTATAATTTCCACTTTAGCCCCAACTGCCATTGCGCCTGCCTTTAAAGCACGATTTACCTTATCATTGATAGCAATTGTCGTCTCCATTGTTTTAGCTCTAACTATAAGCTCCATACTAACTTCAGCCGGAACAGAAATGGCTATTTTCCCACCTTGTGGCATAATTCCGTGTACCCTTACACAGTCTTCTTCAACAAATGTTTCCCTTAGTGAATTTATTGCTGTCCATGCTATTGTTGCAGCATTAAGGGCATTGATACCCAGATGCGGGGCATTTCCAGCATGGGCCTCTTTCCCTGAAAAAATGACTCTCTTGGAAATGAATGCATTACTTGTAACTCTGATTACGTTCTGACTACCGATATGAACAAATAATGCTAAGTCTATATCATCAAACTCCCCTATTCTAATTAATTCCTGTTTACCACCACATGTAAACTTTATTTTTCCTTCCTCTTTTAACTTAGCTCTGTATTCAGCCTCGAAAGGTTCTTCAGCAGGTGTAGAGAAAAGTACAATCCTCCCACATAGTTCATCAAGAATCCCGGAATCTAAAAGTCCTAGACCAACCCCCAACATATTTACAAGCTGGGCATGATGCCCACAAGTATGAGCTGCACCAGTTTCTTTATTTGCGGAAGGGTGTTCAGGACATATAACTGAATCCAACTCTCCAATTACCGCCACTGTTGGGCCTGGCCGGCCGGTATCAATGTAAGCCTTTATTCCAGTTATAGCCAATCCTTTCCTATATGAAAGACCCATTTGTTCAATTCTTTCACATATATATTCAGCCGTATTAAATTCCTTAAACCCCAGCTCTGGATTGATAAATATATGGTTACCAATAGATTTAAGCTCTTCAGCTCTTTCATCTAAGGCGTTACATACTTTCTGTTTCATTTCTTGAATTGGTATCAAAATTAAACCCCCTTGAGTTATTTACCAATTTTTTAAATCTCTTACCTTAATCTCATCACAATAGTCTATAATTACTTCAAAAAATGTGTATTGAATTAGAAAATTTTACTCTTCATGTCCTGCCTATCACCATCTCCAATGAATTTTGTTGGACTCCGACTTCTCAACTCAACGAGAGAAGTGCTAATATTAGATTATCACCTCCGAAACTAGTTGAACCCTACCCGATTTACTGAACCTTTCCATCATGTATCAAATATTTTAAACTAAGTCTCTTCTTTCGCCGCTTTCACCTCCCTAGACATAATTTGTACTTTTCTCGGAAAGTCTCATCATAATTCACTCACTCTCAAATAGTTTACAATGCAAAAATTATGCCACCCATGAAAAAGGTTATTTTGCTTAGATGATAATTTTAGAAATCTCTTTCTTGTTTCAAATTTAATCAAAAATGTTAAACAAATTGTTTCAAATTTAAACTGAATTGCAAAAAAACTAAATCTTGTGTAAAATGTGATATACCTACTAGGTTGATGAACACAAAGAACTGAGATAATATTTCTTGGAGGTGTACATTTTGACATGACAAGGGTAAGCGATATAATCAAGAATTTAAGTTTAAAACTCAAGACTTATCGTGGAAAAGGTTTGCGTTTGCCTGCACTCTCGATGTTTCCGGGGCAAGGCCAGCCCATGGCTGGAGTTTGACAGTTAAAAAAATTTAAACCCTTGCAATGCAAGGGTTCTAGAACTTTAAAAATGTGCACACCACTACAATTCCTTTTTTGGGGCACCCACGGCTCTGAATGCAATGTTGGCAGCACCGTGTACTTCGGTTCTTACAAGATGTTCACGCTCTTTAACTTTAAGTTTAACGATGTTTACTTTCCGTGATGACCGAATGACATCGGTATAGCCGTATTTACTGCCAGTCTCTTCAAGGAGCTTTTGGAACTTGATCTGCATTACCAGGGCAAGGAAACAGATCATAATGTCGCCGCAGATTCGTCTTTCCGTCCAATGGTATATGGGCCTAAGATCAGGCGTACGTTTAAGCCTCTCTTCGTAGCAGCATGTCCACGACATTGATGTAGTGCTTAGCTTCCTCTTCATTGAGGCAGACAATGTAGCGGTTGTCATTTAATTAAACTTCTTTGACTTTCAGGTTATCCTTACCATCGACCGTAAGATAGGGGGCGCTATCGTTAATAATTTCCTTGACAGCTTCCATAAATGCTTCTGTGTCATGCATATTACCAGGAAAAACACCAAATCAAGTTGACCACAGAATAAGTCGGTATGCCGTTAATTGAGCCTTTCCTCGATCTCGTCCTTATTCTCATCGAGAAATCAATAGATCACCAATGATCTGGTGCAGCCCAAGGCTTGACATTGGGGCGGTTGATGCTACCCTAAATCAGGGGGATGGAGCTTACCCGAGAGAACTACTTCAAAGAAGCCACCGACCTCGACCCATGGAAGCATCCCACGTAGGGTCCCTTGTCAAGCTTACCCCGAAAATCTCTGTCCAACCTCAAAAAATGGCAAAGATTAAGAAAGGAAATAACTTACATCCCGCAAAATCGCGTCTTGACAACGGGGTGCAGTATAGTCTAAGGTTTCCGAAAGACAAAAGAGATTTCTTTAGAAAATGGGTAGAGAAGATATCCAGTATGATGGCAAAAAATGAGCATAATGATACATAAAACCATTGCAATGCTTGTGAAATAATGTTTATTTTTTATTCCATACTTTACTTTACAATATGGTTATGATAAGGGGAAGGGGATCTAATGCTTTATGAACAAAGAAATATTAATTGTTTCGGTTTATCCCGAATTTACTCAAATCTGTAATGAAGTTTGTGCAGAAAAGAATATTAAACCTATCATAATTGAAGCGGTTATGAATGAAGCTTTGAACAGAATACATGAATTGGTTAGTGATCATGCTACCCCCCCAAAAGTAATCATCACTCGTGGTGCGACATCTGAGCTGATTCAACAAAAATACAAAGAAATTATAGTATTACGAGCAGAGCCAGATGGCTTAGATCTTTTAAAATCTTATATAGAAACTAAATCAGCAGGGAAAAAAACTGCTTTTCTGGTTTATCCCGGGCAAGATATTGAAGAAGAAATTAATATAATTAAGCAAATTACAGATTTAGATGAAGTAAATGTATATACGTTTATTTCGAAACAGGATATAAAAGAACAAATAGCTAATGCAAAAAATGATGGAATAGAGATTTTAGTTGGCGGCGGGCTTTACAGTATAACAGTAGGGAGGGAATACTTATTACCTATTATCTTTGTTAAATCAAGTGAAAAAACTATTCGTAGAACTATAGATCGAGCCATTAATATAATTGAGACTTCAAATAGACGAGATCATGAAAATGAACGTTTTCGTACTTTAATTGCCTCAATAAATGACGGTATTATATCTCTTGATGAAAAAAAAAGAATAGTGCTCTTTAATCATACTGCAGAAAAAATATTTAACAAAAAGAAATACGAAGTTATAGGAAGTCCTCTATATGATATACTTCCAAATGTGAATATTATCTTGGATAAATGCCATAATATAAAAGAATATGCTGAAGAAATCTTTTTAATTGGAAATAAAAAAATAATTATTGAAAGTATTTTAATGAATAAAAATGGTCATAATCCAGAAACCATGCTTATCCTTCAAGATATTACAAAAATAAATCTTTTGGAAAGGACTATTCGACAAAAACTAAAAACGAAAAGAATGGAAGCCAAATATAATTTTAATGATATTATTACAAAAAGTTCTAATATAAGAAACACCATAGAAAATGCAAAAAAATATGCCGCTACCGATGAAACTATCTTAATCACTGGGGAAACCGGTACTGGAAAAGAACTTTTTGCCCATAGCATTCATAATTACAGTAATCGCAGTAATGAAGCATTTATAGCAATAAACTGTAGTGCAATCCCAGAACACTTACTAGAAAGTGAACTTTTCGGTTATGAAGAAGGTTCTTTTACTGGAGCCAAAAAAGGGGGAAAATCAGGTCTTTTTGAATCGGCCCATGGTGGAACAATATTTCTTGATGAGATAAATTCACTGGCATTTAATTTTCAGTCAAAGATATTACGTATTATACAAGATAAAGAAGTTTTAAGAGTTGGTTCTGATAAAATAATTCCAATTGATGTTCGAGTCCTAGCTGCAACTAACAAAAATTTAATAAAAGAAGTTGAAAAGAATTTATTTCGTGATGACTTATACTATCGCATTAGTACTTTTAACATATGTATACCATCCCTTCGAGAACGTAAAGACGATATCTCTCTATTAGCAAATCATTTTATTAAATTATATTCAAATAAATATAATAAAGAGGTTAAAACCTTAAGTAATAAACAATGTGAGATTCTTATTAATTATCCATGGTATGGTAATATTAGAGAACTAGAAAATACAATGAAAAGGTATGTTGTTTTATTTGATAAATACAGTTCAAATGAAAGTATTTTAACAACTTGTCTTAACTTAAATGACAAGGCTGAACAATCAAATTCTAATCTTGACATAGCAAAGACTATAAATATAAAAAAAGATACATTAGCTAACATGGAAAGGGAAATAATTATTAATCTTTTACGACAAAATACCTGGAAAAAAAATCAGGTAGCAGAACTGTTAGAAATTAGTCGAGCAACTCTTTGGCGCAAGCTAAAAGATAACCATTAGGAGACGACGGAGGGCGGTGATAAGTTGTTAGAGCTTAACGTAAATCCAAAAGTAAATACTTCACGTCCTATATGCCAGCACTAAGGCATCGTCGAGTCAAATTCCCGTCGGCTCCCCAACGATTCCCCCCTGATGATACCGAACACAGTGAGGCGGTCTATGATATACGTATTGATCACGTCATGTTCGATGGCAAAAGCCGCTCTAACTTGGTTCATCTAACATTTCCTCGTATTTTTCGTCCGCGTATGACCGACGTAGGAGGGAATTCGCTGTTCCCGGCCCCGATCACACATGATCAGTGTGAGCGGGAATTCGTGAGCGGACGGCCCGCAGGCCGAACCCGCTAGCATGCCGCGCTTTTTCGTCCGCGCGGCATGGTCCGTCTAGCGACCCAGCGTATGCCTAGCCAACGTCGAACCTGCCATCGTCTGGTTCTCCATCGTCATACCTGTTAACACTAAACTTGTCCATAAATCCCACAATCATATGCTACAAGCCCTATCGGCCTTGTCTTCGTCGTTCCTCGTCGGTATGTGTGCCGACCTCGCGGCAACCGAACCGATCTAGCCTTCGTCGTTCCAAGACATGCATGACGAGGGCGGGACTTCCCTCCCTGTAACCTGGTATACGTTCCACCTTTCGTCGAACCCACGTTTCATATGCCCCCTGCTTCAGCTGTAGGGTGCGTGACTGTTCGTCAAGTGACGCAGACCCGAGCGGCCAGGACCACTGCGCATACCCAAGAGGACTGTGCTGCCACTCATCATTCGGCCAGGACGACTAGCAGCTCTGTCCTATTTGATCGCTGCTTTTTTTGCTGCAACATTATGCGGCCAGAGATCGAGCAAATAAAGCAGGGTACCTTAGCCGCAGACAAAGCATGACCGAGAGGACCAGGCTGCCACTCATAGTTCAAACAGTATCATTAGCAGCCTAGTCCTCGGCAGCCGGCAGCTCATATCCGAGAGGTCCTGGACTAAAAATTTCCCAAAAGTTACCCTAGCTTGGGTGGCGCACCGATGCAGGAGGTCGTGCCAACCGAGCGGCAGAGGACCCTGGCCTTATAACCGCATCCCTAACCGGTCCAAGACATGCATGAAAAGGGGTGGGTCCCCCACCGTTCCTATCAGCAACCCAGGCCCGAAGGTTCCCCTGGGCTGCAGCTGATCATTCACCAGGATTACCAGCAGCAATTCAGCCAGGATGACTAGCAGCCCAGTCCGGTCTCCTTCTCCGTCCGCTCCAACCAGGGGTACCCGAAAAGCCGCTCAGAAACATACCCCACCCTCTCCGCATGGTGGGGTATGCGGTCTCATCCCCCGTCCGCGCATGACCGACGCAGGAGGGAATTCGTGGTTCCCGGCCCCGATCGCGCATGACCGGCGTGAGCGGGAATTCGTGAGCGGACGGCCCGCGGCCGAACCCACTGGCAGGCCGCGCTTTCCCGTCCGCGCGGCCTGGTCCGTCCAGTGACCCAGAAAAGTGCCAAAATACAGTATGAGTGTATGACAACCTGCACTATGCCTAGGTTTTATGTAGGATTATTAGATGATTAGTTCTTACCGCCCCCACCACCACTCGCTCCGCAGTATTAATAATCTGAAGATAGAGTTTTTGAACGATTGGCAGCATAACCACGAAAAACTTGTATTGTTTGCAGTAGTAGTATTCAACCGGTAATTAAGCAAATAATGCAGGGTAACTTCGGCCACGCATGATCGACACAGGAGTGAATTCGTACGTGGGCGGTCAGCAGGCCGAACCTATGCAGTAGGGCGGGCTGTCGCTTGGGTCAATGTAGCTCAGTAAGCGTGGCCGACGCAGGAGACCGTGCTTGCTAGGCGATCGAACTAGCTCGGTAGGCGCACCGACGAAGGAGGTAGTGGCGGCCGGGCAGTGGGATTGAACGATGTTGCGACGCAGGCCCGAGCGGCTAGGACCGATAACGCATGCCCGAGAGGACAGTGCTGCCGCTCAAAATTCACGCAGGATGACTAGCAGCTCTGTCCTTTTAATCGCTGTTTTTTTTGCTACATAATTATGCGGCCGGAGATCGAGCAAATAAAACAGCGTACCTTAGCAGCAGACAAAGCATGACCCAGGGGACCAGGCTGACGCCCATTATTCAATCAGGATAATTAGCAGCTCTGTCCTATTTGATCGCTGTTTTTTTTGCTGCAGTATTATGCTGCCAAAGATCGAGCAAATAAAACAGCGCACCTTAGCCTGACCCGTACAGCAGCCGAGAAAGGCGCAAACAAAAATAACAAAAAACGAGCGTGGTAACTGTATTACCCTACTCGTTCGCTAGCCTCACGATACTATTCAATTTACGCTAATGGCAACACTTTGCAGGCATACCCCATAGCCTGTATCTGCTTGACTAATCCTTCCGCTTTTGACTGTAGAACTCGAACACTCAGGTATATATCGCGATCCTCTGCAGGCACAACTGCTGGTATAACTGCAGATATCACGGTGGCCAAAGCACGGTAATCATATCCATAATAATCACAAATCCCACGATAAAGTGCCGCTGCTATCACTGATGTACTCTGTACAATCCATTCTGATCCAAGGCATTGTCATGAAAGCCTACTTCGATCAGTGCCGATGTAGCGTTGACCCTGTTACCGACCTCAAGCAGCGCGGGGTTATATTTTACGCCTCGATCAGCACCTGGAGAAAACGGCGCGACCTGCCTATAAAGTGCTTGCGCTAATCGTTCACTCTTCGTTTCGGGACCAAAGGCATATACCTCGGTTCCCTCACCACCACCTGCGTTACTATGAATAGCGACATGGATATCAGCCTTAAAGTGATTAGAATCCTTAGCCATTTCACTTACGTCCATATCAATGGTATTTCTTCTAATTTCAAAGCGGCCATCGTTATCTAGCAAGGACATAAGGGCATCGGCAATCTTGTTCATAGCCGCTTCTTCTGTCCCAAATGAACCAATGCCTACGTTACTCTCCTGACTACTTGGGCTTATATAAATTCTCGGTATATAGATTCCCCCTCGTGAGAATCGTTTTAGTAAAAAAATAATGAGCCCATCCTCCGATGGATACCAGAAAGGCTCACTACGATGAATATGGAACCTCGGACCGATCAGGGTCTATGCCTTGATGACGGCTATGGCCTTGGCAAGTTCCGTGATACTATTCGTGAGCTCGCCTAACTTCCCTTCAATTCGCACCAACAGATATGCGCTCACAACGATTGGAAATCCAAAATTGCCAACCAGCTTTAATATCTCATCCATGCGATAGCCTCTCCCTTCTACAACGTTCTCTTAATAACCATGTCCCTGAGCTCAGACAAATGACTTTGAAAATGGAGAGGCGAATTCGCCTCTCCACTTCTCATGCACTCCTCTCTTCTAGAAGTATTCAAGCGAACGATACCCCTGCCCAAGGTATCGAACAAGCCTCTATACTATAGGCGCATCAAACAGATCCTGGGTAGTCGTATCGACGATGGCTATATCCTTAATCGCCACTAGATCACCACCGGTGGAAGTGAAAATATTCTTCGCAATCGCCAGATTCATAAAGGTTTGGACCGCTGCCGCAGTCAAATCTGCCAAAGGATTGCTTACTGAGTAACTTACCCCAGTCCCTAAGGTAGTTGTAAAGGTCATACGTAGAACTTTTTTAGATACTGTACCAACTGCCATGGTTATTTTCTCCTTTCATTCGGCTTAATAGCCTTAATGTTTGGCCTATTACTCGGCCAGGTCAAAATGATTTTCTCGCCTTACGCTGATTAAAGGGTAATCAGAAAGTGCTTGCATAGCAGTTCCCACATCAAAGATGTCTTGATCCGTAGCCGCACCTTTGACACTAATACTGCGGCTCGACAAGATGGGACCTCCCGCTGGGGTCAAGCCAGTTTGAACTTCTAGTACCATAACCGAGTCTGTCTGTGAACTAATAACAGCCATTTATGTCTCCTCCCTCCGATCTTAGTCTCATTTAGGAAAAACAGTTCATGAAACAAATATTCTGGCCAGGAACAAATGTTCCAAATTTGTTCTAATTATACCCGATCTTTAGACTATTTTCAATACATAATATTACAATATTGTATCTATTTCGACAAATATTTAGAACAAATGTACGTGGTAACTCGCAATCCAAATCATCAAACTATGCAACCGCAACCACCCGAAACACTTCGTCAAGCAACGCAGGCCCGAGTGGACTGTGCCGCAGCCCACAATTTAGCCAGGAAAACAGCAGCTCTGTCCTGTTCAATCCCTGTTTTGGTCCTGCTCCCCCGCTCGCGGGAATCTTTCGCTCGATTCGAGACTTCTTTGCATTAAAAGGGACCGTTCAGAAACCAAAGTTTCAGTACGGCCCCTTACGATTACGTTGTAAAATTTACCTCAAATTTAATCTCTTAAAGCAGGGATTAAATTATTTGCCTTAGCACTACCCAGTCCTGTTACTAAATCATACCCCACACTAGCTTGATAACCGTTATAACCAGATACTATATCATTAAAATTTGTTGTATAAGAAGCAGAATTTGCCAAACTATATACTTTTGATAACACATCTGCGCTGCTTAATGATAACGGTCTTCCTTCATTTGCAAGTGCTACCATAGCACTCCAAGCTGGAGCAGAAAAACTTGTCCCACCAACTTGAAACCAACCTGATATACCATTTTGCTTTGTTGAGCAATAAACAGTCACGCCTGTGTTCGGATCTGCATTAAAGGCAACGTCGGCTACCCCTCTTTTTCCACCAAGTAAGCTATATAAACTACTCTGATAAGTGGGCTCAGCTACATAGGCACTAATTCCACCGCCTGAGCCAGACCAACCAGATTCACCGTCATAATTACCTGATGCATCAAGTTTTAAAGTAGTTCCTCCTACTGCTAGAACACTAGGAGATGAAGCAGGCCAAGATACCCCAGCACCACTATCTCCAGATGCTGCTACATAAGTCACTCCTAGTTTAGTGAAGTAAGAATCATATTTTCCTTCAGTAGCAAACTCTGAAGCTCCCCAACTATTATTGATTACTTGTGCTCCATGTGAAGCAGCATAATCTTCAGCGCCAAGCAAGTCTGTTAAAGATGCTGATTTAGCTTCGACTAACAAAATTTTTGCATCTGGAGCTAGTGCATGCGCCCATTCTACATCAAGTGATGTTTCTAGTGCCCATCCTGCATTTGTCTTAACTCTTCCTTGTGGTGTAGCTATTGTCAGACTTGCTGTAGGCAAACCAAACTTTTTACTGAAAGAGGATAAGTCACTAGCAATAGTTGGACTGCCATATGCTACAACTATTCCAATTGTTTGATTTTTACCCGTAGCGGCTACAGTGTCTAAGCCGTATGCCTTTTTAATTTGACTAGGAATTAATCCTACTGGCGCTAATGTTGAATTTTGTTTAACTTTGATTGGGTTATGCGCTATCATAACTGTTAGATCATCTTTAGGCGAAACCCCTTGAGCAGCCTTAGGAGCGAACCCCGTAAGTGGTAATGCTAAAAGCACAGTACTGAGTAAAATAGCCAAACAGTGTTTCTTCATTTAAAGTAGTTCACCGCACTTATCACTATATCATCCACCTTGGATAATTTTCTTGAGAACCATGTCTATTATTAATAGAACGTTTTGTCGATTATATAAATTAAAAGAAAAAATATGTCGATAATCGTACTTCGCAGTAGTAGGACTGGAAGTTCACTAATTGGGAGTTTAACGAACCTGGAAATAGCAGGATATATTCACCTAATACATCCCGCTATTTCATGTCATGTAACGTTTCGCGTATTACCGAAGTCTAGTTACTACATTCACTTTATCCTAGATTTCGGGAATGCACTGTTATACGGAGCCATACGCCCCCATATTCAGAGACCGCCATGGACGGCGGCCCCTCGAGCCACTAGACTACTAAAATGTGAGGCGTCTCTAAAATACTATCTGTAATATACTTATTTACTCAACTTTCGCAGCTCCAATCAGTTAGATAAACCCTGATATAGGCGGGCAGAGCCATTATCCATTGTTGGAGTTGACTTTTAATTAATTTTGATAGCTTCTTTCCAGCTTTCCCTGAAACATCATTAAGAATATCCAGG
>JARLHW010000040.1 GCA_031292075.1 Desulfosporosinus sp. | reverse complement strand
TTATTCTAGCGGATGGCAGCTTGTCCGATCAAGCAGTGAACTATCTCAAGACTAAAAAACTGACCGGAGCAACCCTGTTCGGCGGAGAGACAGTTGTCAGTAAACACATTGAGCAGCAGCTAGGACAGCTGACAGGGAAATAGAAAGAAGTAGACTAGCAATGACACCTTTGTAAGTGCGCTAATAAATAAGAGCACCCACTGAGATTATAGTTAATCTCAGTGGGTGCTTCTTTGTATATCAAAGAATGATTGATCAAGCAACATTGATTTTGGCGTTGATACTCTGCAGGGGTAAAGATATAGAACTTGATCTGATTTCAGGGTTCTTGTTTGTATGATTTTCATGCTAAGCATCCATAATAAAAGAGAACCTCTATTACTTATAAAAATTCAGAATGACCTTTCAAAAAAGGTTGATGGATTGGGGTTCTTGGTTTATCATTGAAGGAGGTTTGGCTGGTGCATTCTGAAGAAGAAACATCCCCGGAGGAAAACAATAATGCCCCCTTATCCGATCTGAAAGAAGTAGGGCAAATTCAAATCCCTGATGTGACGGAACGAATTTATTGTTTGTCTATTATTGGCCAGATTGAAGGTCATCAAATTCTACCTGCTCAATCCAAGACGACTAAATATGAGCATGTCATCCCACAACTGTTGGCGGTTGAGCAAAATCCAAAGGTCGAAGGAATTTTAGTCATTCTTAATACTGCTGGCGGAGATGTTGAGGCTGGATTGGCGATAGCCGAAATGTTAGGTAGTATAAGTAAGCCCTCTGTTTCACTAGTTTTAGGCGGCGGACACAGTATTGGAATTCCTATTGCCGTTAGTTGCATGAAAAGCTTAATTGCCCCTACCGGGACGATGACTATTCACCCCATTCGGTATACTGGGCTAGTAATTAACGGACATCAGCAGTTTGATTATTTAAGGAAAATGCAAGAACGAATTGATCAATTTATCTATTCACATTCACAAATTAGTAAAGAAAAATTAGAAAATTTTATGTTTCAAACCGGAGAGTTAGCTCAAGATATTGGCACAATTCTGATTGGACAAGAAGCTGTAGACGCTGGATTAATCCAAGCAGTAGGTGGAGTTAAGGAAGCTTTCAAGGAACTCAACAGCCTGATTTCTCCAAACGTCTAGACAATGGTCCTACCTATGGGAGCGGCGAAAGCCGCTTTTTAGCGTTTTATAAAAGTTATTAAGCAAATGTGGTTCTTTTAGTGAAAGGTTGAGTTAAGAATATAAAATTTTATTTTCTTTAGAAGCTCTCCAAATAAAAAGAAGAGAATAAAGTAGGGTGCCACTCCATAAAGTGATAAAACCGGTTGATAGTGACTGCCCAAGTGTCATGAGCGCGTAGCCAAGGTAAATAGGATGAGGAATGTAGCGATAAGGCCCATTATGAATGATTTTTCGTTTTTCTGGTAATACAGAGAACGAAAGACGGAGGGTTAAAATTCCCCAAGTTGAGAGGAAAAATCCCAAACCGTAAAAAAAGAGACCGATATCAGTAATGAGTGCCCAATCGGGATAAATAGATAAATTTTGAAAAGATATTGTAATGGCATTCCACAAAATCCAAAAATTAGCACTGAGGAGAGCGACAATCATGTCGCTGGGCCGAGCGGCAATTTTGAGCAAAGGAGCACGTCCGGGTAAGACGGGAAGCAAAAAGTAAAATTGAAGTAAATCAATGATCAAAAAGGGTAGGAGATACCAAGAAAATTGATCGCGGACATTGAAATAAAGGGTCACTGAACCGATAAATAAACTAAAGGAGTTAACCATTATACTTATTTTATTTATTATAATCTACTCACTTTCTTAGTTGGGACTTCGAAGAGGGCCGTTAGTCGGCAACGATGAACAGCTTCAACTAATCATAAACCTTATTTGTGAACATTCCGTGAATTTTTTTTCAAGAATATATCAAACCAAATACTGTATAGTTGCCGGATTTTATATTTACCGGTATTCAAGAGAAACCCAGCTTTTTTTTGAATTAATTTCAAATACAAAGGAAAAAGCCTTCTTTTGTGGAATTTATAATTTATAGAAGATTATTAAGTTATGTTTGGAGGATTGTTCTGTGGCGAAGATCAAAAAACGCCGCACGATAAAAACGAAGGCGAGTAGGAAAGTAAGCACCTTAAAAGAGACGATACGAAATGAAGTCATCGGGGTTTTCGTGGTTGGAATGGCTTGCTTAGGGATGGTAGCGCTCTACTCCGATCGGAGTGGCATAGTTGGAGGACAAATAAAGCAAATCTTAACAGTATTAGCAGGAAACGGAAAGGTATGTATACCTCTCATGGTGGGTGCATGGGGTCTTGTTTTCATGAACAAACAAACACCCCGTCTCGGCTCAAAGGCCGTGGGGGTGATCCTGCTCTGGCTTGTCCTGCTTGGGATACTACACTTTCAATTACCGGGCATAGAGGCTTTTTCTAGAGCTGACATGCTTAATGAGGGACAGCTCGGTCATGGTGGTGGGCTAGTTGGCGCAGTGATTGCAACCCTCTTAAAAACAACGATCGGTATTTCTGGTAGTTACGTGGTTTTAATCATGGGTTCTCTGATTGGGGCGTTATTGATCGTAAATCGCTCGTTGATTCAGGGAGTACAAGAAGTTAGTCAGGTTGGGAAGGAATCAGGACAATGGTTGAAACACCAAATGAACAACTTCATGGATGTTTTAAAGATCTCCGAAGATGAGAAACCCCGTGACAAAGCACTAGAATCTCAAGTGGATTTAAAAGCAGATGCCAGTCTGAAGAAAAAGGGTACTCCATTAAAAGGAATTCCGCAAGTGCTTGACCCTGATCTGGTAGAACGACCGCTGGTTATCAAAACTTTAGAAGATCAAAACGAGCTGCCTATTAAATCTGACGAAACTGAACATTTATCCAAAGGACAGTTAGGGTTTGAAAAGATGTCCGTTGTTAGGCAAGAAACTACGATATCCCCTGGAAAAGTGACGAGCACACCGATTTCACGTCAGACCCACGAAGATGGAAATTATCAGCATCCTCAAGTCACGTTGTTACATAAGTCCTTTAAAATGAAAAATCCCAGACTTAATAAAGACTTAGCAGATAATGTGAAAATTTTGGAAGAAACATTAGGGAGTTTTGGGGTAAAGATAAAAGTGACCCAAGTCACTCAAGGACCCGCTATTACACGTTACGAAGCGCAACCGGCTCCGGGCGTAAAAGTTAGTAAAATTACAAATTTAGCAGATGATATCGCTTTAAGTTTGGCGTCTGCTGCTGTTCGTATCGAGGCACCGATTCCGGGGAAATCGGTTGTAGGTATCGAGGTGCCGAATAAGGAAGTTGCGATGGTTCATTTTCGAGAAGTTTTAGAAACTGAGGAATTTCAAGGAGTTTCTAGTAAGTTAGCGTTGTGTTTGGGGAAAGATATTACGGGGACTCCAGTGATCGCAGATTTAACAAGAATGCCCCATCTTTTAATTGCGGGAGCCACGGGCTCAGGAAAGTCGGTGTGCATTAACACCTTGATTCACAGCATACTGTTTAAAGCTCGCCCGGATGAAGTGAAGTTTTTGCTGGTTGACCCTAAAATGGTAGAATTGGCTAACTATAACGGAATTCCACATTTGATTGCACCCGTGGTGACAGACCCCAGAAAAGCAGCAGGGGCTTTACAATGGATTGTGACAGAAATGGAGACTCGTTATGAACTGTTTGCGGGAACAGGAGTAAGAGACATCGTCCGGTACAATTTTCTGCGTACGCAGGAGAAAAATGGTGAGCACCCTCCGTTACCGTATGTTGTGGTGATTATTGATGAGTTGGCCGATTTGATGATGGTAGCACCGGGTGAGGTTGAAGACGCCATTTGTCGCTTGGCTCAAATGGCTCGTGCTGCCGGAATTCACTTGATTGTTGCAACTCAACGCCCATCGGTTGATGTGATTACTGGTTTAATTAAAGCAAACATTCCTTCCAGAATTGCTTTTGCGGTTTCGTCTCAAACAGACTCAAGGACCATTCTGGATATGAATGGGGCAGAGAAACTTCTAGGTCGTGGAGATATGCTTTATTATCCTATGGGGGCGAGTAAACCGATGCGGGTACAGGGCTGTTATTTAGGCGATAAAGAAGTGGAAAACGTTGTAAACTTTCTGCAAAATCAGGCGAAGCCTGAGTACCAAGAAATTCCAAACCTAGATAGAGGAAGCGTGAAAAAAGAAGAGGTAGAAGATGAGCACTTTTATGAGGCTGCCAAGCTTTTCATAGAAAGCGGATCGGCTTCGGTATCTCTTTTACAACGCCGCTTACGAATTGGGTATACAAGAGCTGCTCGCTTAATGGATTTTCTCGAGGAAAAAGGAGTTGTGGGAGGGTATGAAGGTTCTAAGCCTCGCGAGGTCCTCATGACAAGAGGACAATTGGAACTGAAATTTGGTCAGAATGACGATGAAATTGCGCATTAGTTGCTTTATCCTTCCGCAGGATTTATGATAGTAGTGTAGAACAGAACCAAGTTGGAAGGAATTAAGGATGATTACGGAAATAACTATAGAAGAACTTAAAAACTTAGCGGATCCGATCCTTGTCGATGTGCGTTCTGAGGGGGAATTCGCTGAAGCAACGATTCCGGGGTCTGTAAATATTCCTCTTTTCAATAATGAAGAACGTGTTGAAGTTGGCACCACTTATACCCAGACTTCACCGAGCTTGGCTCGTGAACTGGGTTTGCGTATAGTTAGCCCCAAACTTCCGGACATAATTAAAAAGGTTGAGGAGCTTTCGAAAAAAGGTCCGCTGGTTCTTTTTTGTTGGAGAGGTGGAATGCGGAGCAAGTCTCTGGCAGCGGTTGTAGATTTAATGGGCATTCCTGTTCACCGTTTACAAGGTGGGTATAAGGCCTATCGCAATCAAGTAGTAGATTATTATGAAGCAAAACTTCCGTTTCAGGTTGTAGTTTTGCGAGGAAATACTGGGGTTGGAAAAACTGAACTTTTGCAAGAGTTGCGAGCTGATGGTTATCCTGCGATCGACCTCGAGAAACTCGCTAATAATAGAGGGTCAGTCTTTGGTGCAGTGGGTCTAGGGAGTCCGCCCTCCCAAAAAAAGTTCGAAGGATTATTGTATGAGGAACTCGCAGCGTTAAGAGAATGGCCTTATATTATTGTAGAATGTGAGAGCAAACGAATCGGAAGGGTTAGCTTGTCGACTAGTTTCTATACAGCCATGCAAGAAGGAATCCAAATTCTTCATTATGACTCCCTACAGAACAGAGTTCAACGTTTGTTAAAAGAATATACCTCGGTACCTAATGCGCTTCAGGAAATTGGAACGGCTTTAGAGAGGCTGATTAAAACCTTGGGCCATGTCAGAGTTCAAGAATTACGGACTTTGTTGGACGGAGGCTGTCTGGATGTATTCACAGAGCGACTGCTCATTGAGTATTATGACAAACTTTATGCTTATCCGAATGGACCGAGCTCGGAGTACGCGTTTTATTTGAACTATGAACAGCCTGCGCAGGCCTTAAGGGAGTTGGAACGCTATCTTGACGAAAAAGTAGCCCAACCAGGCGGAAAATCCGCTTTATGTGGAGTACTATATTCAGCAAAATAATCGATGATTACTCGGATAACAGTTTGAATTTTGCGGCATTCGATTTGACTTAATGAAACAAGGAGGTTGTATCAATGGCAGGAGAAGGACAAATGCTCCGGGCCGCTCGGAATGAAAAAAAATGGAGTTACATGGAAACTGAGGAAACGACGAAGATCCGCGTTCGCTATATTCAGGCTCTTGAGGAGGAGGATTATGGGATACTCCCCGGCACAACTTATATTAAGGGGTACCTACGAACTTACGCCAAACAACTGGGCTTAAACCCGGATGAAATTATCGCACTCTACAATGATTCTATTTCTCCAGAGGCTGGACTCGTTCTTGAGGCACCGCAAAGGTTGGTAAAGGTTCGTTCTTTAGGGGTTAGGCCTGTGATCTTGGGGTGTATGGCGGTCTTTGTTCTGGTGCTGGTTATCGCTATTGCCAATGTTTACCAGCCTGGTAAAAAGGTTGCAGGCACTCCGTACTCTCCGCCGGCTTTGCCAAGTGCACCAAAAACAGAGGCAGTTGCGCCAGTACCGAGCCCCCCTGTAGTCCCCAATCCGGAAAACGTTGCAGCCGCTACACAGGATGGACTAACCTCACAGTTAGTTTTCCTTCAACCCTGTTGGATTGAAGTGAGTGTTGATGGACAACCGCCATTCCAAGGCACGTTTACCGCGGGCACTAACAAAGAGGTCAAAGGGACAAGTAAAATCGAATTACTTACTGTGGGTAATGCAGGAGGTCTTACAGTCACGTTAAACGGCAAAACATTGCCGAGTTTGGGGAAGTCAGGGCAAGTTGTTCATAATGTGATTTTAACAACGGATACTCTAAAATCACTTTAGATAGTTTTTAGTTGAAAGGAGTGTTTTATTTTGGCGAAAGATTGTTCATTTGATATTGTTTCTAAGGTAGATATGCCGGAGGTCGAGAATGCCGTTCAGCAGGCTCAAAAAGAACTCGCTAATCGGTTTGATTTTAAGAACAGCAAATCCTCTATCAAGCTTGAGACAGATAAGATCGTTTTGATCTCCGATGATGATTTCAAGTTGACCAACGTGGTGGAAATTCTGGAAAGTAAACTAGTAAAGCGAGGAGTTTCCTTGAGAGCTTTGGAGTATGGGAAGTCTCAAAAGGCTGCTGGGGATACTGTTAAGCAGGAAGTTAAACTGGTCCAGGGGATTGCCCAAGAAAAGTCAAAACTCATAAACAAGGTCCTTAAAGACAATAAAATAAAAGTAGCGAGTGCCATACAGGGCGATGAGATTCGCGTGACCGGTAAAAACAAGGATGATCTCCAAGCGGTTATTAACTTACTACGTAAGGAAGATTTCGGCATTGAATTACAGTTTATCAACTATCGTTAAAGAGGGGTTGCCCCTCTTTTCTCTTTTATACCAGATGATATTTTTGTAGTGTGTTTAAACAGAAAGGTGAGAATATGCGGATACGGAACTTTTTACCCATGAACCGATCGGATATGGAGGCGCGTGGCTGGGATGAGCTGGACTTTCTCCTCATTACCGGTGACGCCTATGTGGATCATTCCAGTTTTGGAGTTGCAATTATTGCTCGTGTTTTGGAAAAACATAATTTTCGGGTGGGGATTTTGGCTCAGCCCGATTGGAAAAATCTCCGAGATTTTCGAGCGCTGGGAAAACCTCGCTTGGCATGTTTGATATCGGGAGGAAATCTCGATTCCATGGTTAATCACTATACGGCGGCCAAAAAGAAACGGCATAAAGACGCCTATTCACCTGGAGGTAAGCCAGGTCTTCGTCCAGATCGAACCACCATCGCTTACTCAAATCGTGTGAGGGAAGCGTTACCGGGTGTTCCTGTAATTATCGGGGGAATTGAGGCTTCCTTGAGGCGCTTTGCCCATTATGACTATTGGAGTAATGACGTTCGAAGGTCAATATTGCTCGATAGTCAAGCCGATTTGCTTGTCTTTGGGATGGGGGAAACGTCGATCGTGGAGGTCGCCGTACGTCTGAATAACGGGGTGCCGATTGATCAGATAACGGATGTGAGGGGGACAATGGTGCCTTTGACTGGGGATGTTGTGCTTCAGGACACCTTAGTTTTACCAAGCTTCGATGAGGTTGCTTCTGACAAAAAAAAGTATGCTGAGGCTTTTGGGGTGCAATATAACCAGCAGGACCCTTTTCGTGGTAAAGCGATGGTTCAATCCCATGGGCGCAAAAGTGTGCTGCAAAATCGGCCCTCACTTCCCTTAACCCAAGCAGAGATGGATGCCATCTATGCCCTCCCTTTTATGGGGACCTATCATCCATCTTATGAAGACCAAGGGGGAGTCCCGGCTATTGAAGAGGTCGAATTTAGTCTTACTAGTGTCAGAGGATGTTATGGAGCCTGCTCTTTTTGTGCGCTAACCTTTCATCAGGGGCGAATTGTTCAAAGTCGAAGTGCTGAATCGATTATTCGGGAAGCTGAGCAAATGACATGGAACGATCGCTTTAAAGGATATATTCATGATGTAGGGGGCCCTACAGCCAACTTTCGTCGGCCGGCGTGCAAGGAGCAATTAAATAGGGGAGCTTGTTCACATAAACAGTGCCTATTCCCTGAGCCGTGCGATAAACTTGAAATTGATCATGAGGAATACCTGGATATCTTGCGTCGCTTGCGGAATTTGCCGAAAGTAAAGAAGGTGTTCGTTCGATCTGGTATCCGTTATGATGCAGTATTAGCGGATCGAAATTCTGGGTTTTTACGTGAGCTTTGTGAGCACCATGTCAGCGGTCAATTGAAGGTTGCTCCGGAACATGTCAGTGAGGAAGTTCTACGGCGCATGGGCAAACCTGGAAAAGCCGTGTACGAGGAATTTGTACAAAGGTTCCGTGAGGCCAATGAAGAACTAGGGAAAGAACAATATCTCGTTCCCTATTTGATCTCCTCTCACCCGGGCAGTACCCTGAAAGAAGCCGTCGAATTGGCTGAATATGTGCGAGACATGGGTGTCAATCCAGAACAAGTCCAGGATTTTATCCCAACGCCGGGAACCCTCTCCACCTGTATGTATTACACCGGTTTAGATCCCCACACTATGGAGCCTGTTTATATTCCGCGCAGCTTACATGAGAAGGCTATGCAGAGGGCTTTAATTCAATATCGGAGTCCGAGAAATCATGAGTTAGTGGAAGAGGCCTTGCGTTTAGCTCATCGAGAGGATCTAATCGGGTATGGTCCTAAATGCCTAATTCGACCCCGGAAATATTTACGACCAGATCCGTTAGAAAAAGGTAGTACACCTGCTAAGCCGAGTAAGGGACGAGTGAGAAGATCAGGCATGAAGAGTAAAAGTGCTGCTGTAGCTGGCAAAGAGGCCCCCTACAAAGATGAACGGAGCAAAGCAGCACCAATCAAAGGAGCGCAAGGTAAAGAAACACCACCTAAAGGCGCTCTGAGTAAAGAACCACGCTATAAAGGTGTGCGAAGCCTAGAAGCACCGAACAAAGTTTTGCAGGGCAAAGAGTCACGCTTTAAACGAGCACGGAGAGAAGATTCCGCACCAGACAAAGGCGAGCCGGGCAAACCAGTACGCTTTAAGGATACCCGGAGCGTAGAAAAAGCACCCTACAAGGGCGCCCCAGGCAAAGCGGGTGGCTACAGAAATGCGCGAACCGTAGAAAAAGTGGCACACAAGGGTATACCAAGCAAAGAGGAACACTTTAAGGATACACGGAGTGCAGAAAAAGCACCTTACAAGAGTGCGCCAGGCGAAGCAGGAGGTTACAAAGCTGAGCGGACCCTAGTAACCTCCTTCAAAGGCGCGCCGGGCAAAGCGGTACGTTTTAAGGACACGCGGAGTGTAGATGCAGCATCCTACAAGGGTGCACCAGGCAAAGCAGGCGGCTACAAGAGTGCCCGGAATGCAGAAACACCAAATAAAGGTGAAAAGAGCAAAGAAGTAGCTTACACAGGCGCACAGAATAAGGCGGTACCGAACGAGGGTAAGCCCGAAAAGGAAAAGGCGCGATTTTGGAGAGGTTCCGATAATCAAATCTATAAAGGCAAGAAAAAACATCACGGGGCTAAGAAAAGTAAATAAATGGTTGAATTAGTTTGCTGTAAATATAACGAAAAGGTAACAGCGTGAATTTTTTTAGCCTGTAGCATAGGGGCTATAGACTTAAGTATAGAGGCTTCTCATCGATTCAGTGAATCTTCGAGAGGTCTCTTAGTTTTTGCGTTGAATTCTCAATGTATAGTTTGCCATGGGGCAAATAGCTCGGGAGGAAATGGAACCGGACAAATAAAAGGACGGTGTGAGGTAGGAATACCTACTCACACCGCTTTCTCACGACCAGTCTCCAAATTCATCAATTAAGGCATCTTCAACTTCATCGAGGGTGATGAGCCCTAGTTCTTTAAGGTGTCCGTCTTCTGACCATTCAAGGAAATCCTCATAGGTTAATTCTGGTTCTTCATAGTAAAATTTCAAAAAGGAAAACCAGATTCCTTCTGTGCGGGTCTCCTCTTCATAGCGCAAGAGATAGTACTCCGAGTCTTCAAGCCTACTCTGAAAAAAGATTGCCTGGCCGGGTACGATCAGCACAATATGAGCATCAGTATATTCACGGCTACCAAATTGAAGGGTAAAAGCTTGTAAATGGGTTTGTTTATTTGTCCGTTGAAGTGGGTCTATGGACCAGCCTTGATGGGATTCCCAGGTATAGACGGCTTCAGTTGATTGGATCTTTTCCATTTCTTCAGCAATATCTTCGAGGCGGCGTGAAACGATCGAGGGTAGGGTGAATTCCTGGCAGGAGGTTGAACGACAATGATAAACGGGAACATTCTCTATGCGCCCGACACCGTGGACTAAGTCAATCGGTATAGTACGGGTGGTCAGATACCCTGTATCTCCACAGCCACACGAGTCAACGGGGTCTATCGTTTGATCAAACACACATGACACCTCACATAAGTTTCTTAGGGGCTTATTTCGACAAGAATTTTATAATTCCTTTTACTTTGATACATTAAATGTTTGCCATTAAATGCAAACTTTACACAGTGATTATTAGACTAAAGAGAACAATTTCAGTCCGCGCTGGGCTTTTCCTAGTGTCTAATGTATAATTAATCAGATAGCTATTTGTGTGGCTGGGCTATATGGCCTTAATGGGATGAAGGGGGATATCTAATGCGTCAGTCACTAAATGAAGGACAGCTAATTTTGACCAGTTTACTTAAAGACATGGGCAAAGAAGTAGAAAAGATCCTACAAGGGTGTATGCAAGCCCTAGTAACTCTTGATCGGACTCAAGCAGAATTTTGGATTACAGAGGATCAATTGGTCAATGATTTTGAGCGACAGGTGGATGATGTGTGTGTGCGTTTAATCGCAACTCAGCAGCCGGTTGCTAAGGATTTACGAAAGATTATTTCGGCGATGAAAATATCGACAGATCTTGAAAGGATGGCAGATCTGGCCATCGATATAGCTAAGGCTGTGCGGAGAATTGAGGGACCTCTCTGTAAGCCACTTATTGACATTCCTCTGATGGCTGAGAAGGCACTTAGCATGATGCGGCAGGGCCTAGAAGCATATAGTAGTGAGGACATGGAACTTGCGCAAAATCTGGCGGTGCAAGATGATGAAGTTGACCATCTGTATAAACATGTCGTACGTGATCTTTTAGTCATCATGTCCAAAGAACCAGAAATCTTAGATCAAGGTATGTCTCTGACTTTAATAGGTCGCTATCTTGAACGTATTGCTGACCATGCTACAAATATTGGCGAAAATGTGATTTATATCGCTACAGCTGAACGACATGACCTTAACAAATAATAATTATTTAACCAGAGGGTGGCAACAAGCCATCCTTTTTGATATTTAAGACCCGCTGCTGAGTTGTAGCATCAACTATTGAATGAAATAAATCCTATTTCAGGACAGAACGTGAACTTTAGGTGAGTCTCTTCTAATTTATTTTGACCTTGCGGAAGCGTTAGTTTATACTAGAAAAGGTAGAGCAATGATATGAGGTGTAACGTTGGCTAAAAAAGTTGCAGTTGTCACTTTGGGATGTCCAAAAAATCAAGTAGATAGCGAAGTAATGTCAGGATTACTTGCCCAAGCTTACATAGATACTGATAACCTCGAAGAGGCAGATATTATTGTAGTCAATACCTGTACATTTATACAATCGGCAAAGGAAGAGTCGATTGAAACTATTTTTGAGATGGCAGGTTTTAAAGAATCCGGTTCTTGTCAGACCCTGATTGCGACAGGGTGCCTTGCGCAACGGTATGGATCTGAATTAATGCAGGATATACCTGAACTAGATGGTGTGCTCGGAACTGGGAATATTGATGAAATCATGGAAATAGTTCAAGCTGCTGAGCGCACGCGAACAACTCTTATAAAGCCAGGTACACCAGATTTTCTTCATAATGAAAAGATGCCTCGTAGACGTTCCACTCCCGATTATTTAGCTTTTGTAAAGGTTGCAGAGGGATGCGATAACTACTGTACTTATTGTGTCATACCGTATGTACGCGGACATTTTCGCAGTCGACCGGAGGAGTCAGTGATACAGGAGGTCCAGGACATGGCGGCACAAGGTGTTAAGGAGATTTTGGTCATGGCTCAGGATACCACGCGCTACGGACTTGACCTTTATGGAGAACTCCGCCTTCCTCACTTGCTTCGTCAGCTTTCCTGTATTGAGGGGATCGAATGGATTCGGTTAATGTATTGTTATCCTGAGCGTTTTACAGATGAGCTGATCGAAACTATGCGTCAGGAACCGAAAATTTGCAGGTATATTGATTTACCGTTGCAACACGCGGATAATAAGATTCTAAAGGACATGAATCGTCGAGGAACGATAGAGCAAGCTGAAACTCTGATTGGAAAATTGCGTAGCGCTATGCCGGACATCACCCTAAGGACGACAATGATTACGGGTTTTCCAGGAGAAACAGAGCAGGAATTTCAAACGATGGTTGATTTTGTTCAGCGCATCCAGTTTGATCGACTTGGGGTATTTTCTTATTCCCAGGAGGAGAATACACCTGCTGGTCAAAGAGAGGATCAAATTTCATCAGAAGTTCGTGAACAGCGACGAGAACAGATTATGCTGCTTCAACAAGAGATTTCTTTGGCTAGGCAACAACGCTGGGTTAGGCGTGTTGTTACGGTGATGCTTGAGCAGAAATTGCCCGATGGACGGTGGATGGGCCGAACCGAAGGAGATGCTCCCGAAATCGATGGACAGGTCTATATTACAGGTGCTCAGACCTCAATTCATGTGGGTGACATGATTAAAGTTCGCATCCTTGAGGCGGATAGTTACGATTTAATAGGAGAGGTTGTTTCGTGAATTTACCCAATCGTTTAACTTTAGCACGGATTGTTTTAATACCGGTGTTTATGACTTTTTTACTTCTTCAAGTACCCAAAGGCCATACGCTTTTTCCCCATCAAGATATGGTGGCTGCAGTGATCTTTATTTTAGCCTCTGCTACAGATGGCTTGGATGGATATATTGCTCGTAAGCGCCACCAAGTTACAAACTTGGGTAAATTCATGGATCCACTGGCCGATAAGCTCTTGGTATCCGCAGCTCTGATCTCGTTGGTTGAGCTTGGAGCGGTGACAGCTTGGGTTGCCTGGATCATCTTGGCCAGGGAGTTTGCGGTGACGGGACTCCGAGCTATTGCAGCTGTCGATGGAGTTGTGATTAGTGCCAGTAAACTTGGCAAAGTTAAGACTATTACTCAAGTTGTTGCAATCAGCGCAATATTGTTACATGACTGGCCTCTTTCAATCATAGGCATACACGTCGGTCAACCACTATTATATATTGCGTTGATTTTTACCGTCATTTCAGGTCTTGACTATTTACGCAAAGCTCGCAAACTACTGGGTAAATGAATAATATCGTTTTAATCTGGCAAATAGGGTTAGTGTTGCGAAGAATGAGACGGATAAAGGCACGATGAAGCATGCCTCTATCCGTCTCATTTTACTTTTGCGACTCCTGTGTCCTTTCTGAATAAATAACCAAGGCAGTATTCATCGCCGGAGGGCTCGAGGCATCAGGCCTGTAGGAAAAAGTTTATTTCTCTAGATATTGTTTATTTTTACCTATAATGGATACAAGATCTCCTCTCAGAATGATATATCACGTGCTATAATGAAATATAGTACAAAGTGTAGCAAACGGAGGAAAATACGATGACAAAACAGCGAATACTGCTGATAAGCTTTGTCGGTCTCCTGATATTTGGTTTGTTATTGGGAGGGAAGGTCATCTATCAGAAAAAATGGGTTGATGTTAACACTTTGAGTCAAAGTCAGCATATTCCGGGTGTTGTTTCCGCTAAAACTGTGCAAAAGAATGGCCAAGATGTGATGGTTGTGGTTACCAATCACATGACGAACCTTCGCCAAGCGAGTCTGGCTTTGGAAAAATTAGCAGGTGAATTACCTATTTGCTACCTTGACAGAACTAACGATTCTCTAAATAAACTATTGGGACAAATGCAGTTTGCGTTACAAGAAGGAATAGCACGTGGAAACTTTACAGAGATGGCCCAAAGCGTTAGAACCCAGGCAGATAAAGCAGGAGTACAGCTCGATTTAGAAATGGACAATGATGCAATTTATGTGGTCTTGACTCAAGAGAACGCTCAACTGATCGAAGTGATCGATCGGCATGGGCAAGTGAAGTTTTTACCAAGCGAAGAACAATAGGGCTATCGTCAGAAAGGGGAGAGAAGATGAAACTTGATATCTTGATAGGTTTGGGGGCAGGTATCTTTGCCTTTCTACTGGTCATGGGATATAATATATTGCCTATAGGGTTACTCATAGTTGGCGCCTATTTTGTTTGGACTTTTGTCATTTCGCGTCAAGTTTTAAAAAATGGCAATGGGGTGTCTATCACCACCACTGCGATCGATTTTGAGGACATCGGGGGGCAAAGTGTCGCCAAAAAGGAACTTCAGGAAGCTCTGGATTTTTTACTTTATTCAGATCGGATGAAGGCCCTGGGGATTCGTCCATTAAAGGGAATATTATTGTCCGGACCGACAGGAACAGGAAAAACCTTGTTAGCCAAAGCCGCGGCGCGGTACACCAATTCGGCTTTTCTGTCAGTATCCGGAAGTGAATTTGTCGAAATGTATGCCGGTGTGGGAGCAGAACGGGTACGTGGCTTATTTCGGAGAGCACGAGAAATGGTACGGAAAGAAAAGAAAACGAGTGCGATTATTTTCATTGACGAAATGGATATTCTGGGGGCGAAACGCGGAAGTAACGTTTCTCACCATGAGTATGACCAAACCCTTAATCAGCTTTTAGTGGAGATGGACGGGTTGAAAGCTGAGCAGGGAGCTCATATTTTAGTGATGGCAGCAACGAATCGACCGGAAGCATTGGATGCAGCAATACTTCGCCCGGGGCGATTTGACCGGCAAGTTAAAGTTGATCTTCCCGATAAGGAGGGGAGGATAGCTATTTTGCAAATCCACACAAAAAGCAAACCTTTAGCCCAAGATGTTGATTTGGAAAAAATTGCCCATGAAACCTTCGGATTCTCAGGTGCTCATTTGGAAAGCGTAACGAACGAGGCGGCAATTTTTGCTTTGCGTGAGATGGCGAGTGAGATTACTGAGCACCATTTACATGAAGCGGTCGAGAAAGTGATGATGGGAGAAAAGCTTGATCGGAAGCCAACGGAAGAGGAATTGCGGCGTGTGGCTATCCATGAGAGTGGACATGCTATGCTGGCAGAAATGGTTCGCCCAAACTCAGTTTCTCAGATTTCCATTCGTTCACGGGGCAATGCTTTGGGATATGTCCGCCATTACCCGAAGGACGATTTATATCTTTATACCCAAGCTATGCTGGAAGAGCAGATTATGGTGACTCTAGCAGGGGCACTCGCAGAAGAGCAGATTCTTGGCACCAGGAGCACAGGCGCAATGGGTGATTACGAACAAGCCTTGAACCTCGTTGAAAAGATGCTTCTCGCGGGAATGTCTTCCTTGGGAGTTACAGATGTTTCTCTACTGAGTGCCGAACAGCGCCAACCCGTGACGAAAGACATCTTAGCGGATCTTGAAGAACGAACTATCAAGATTATTGAGCAGAATAGGACTGTGTTAATAAGGATTACAGAGATTCTTGAAGCAGAGGAAACTTTGAGTGGTGAAAATTTGCGAGCAAACCTACAACAAAACATAGCCTAGTAGGGGCACAACAGAGCGCGCTCATCCATAGTACCCTAGGTTGTCTTAATTGCGTCATACGTAGCACTACAAGGGCACGAGGCATTGTGTCCTTGCTTTTCTGTACCTATCAGATATAAATTTCGGGGCCCTTCTCGCTATCACGGCGCCCATCCATAGCGGAATTTTAAACGCGAATTTGCGGTTAAAGTTATGGCTATTGGGATATTCTTCCATTCTTGGCCTGTTTAGTGCCTGCCAGTATTCTTTATTAGGAAGAAGGATAATTTTGGGTAAGATGAGAAATAACTAATCAAGAGTGTAAAGGTTTAATATTTGCGCTGATTATAGGAGAGTGATAATATATATGAAAGCCGAAATCGTGGCAACTGGGACTGAATTGTTACTTGGAGAAACCCTTAATACGAGTGCCCACTATTTGACCGGAAAACTATCTTCTTTGGGCATTGAAGTGGACTACCATACGACAGTCGGTGACAATCCCGACCGTTTAGAGCAAATTTTACGTCAGGCGATCGGACGAACAGATCTCCTCGTTACAACGGGAGGGCTGGGTCCGACAGTAGATGACTTGACGAAGGAACTTGTTGCTAAAGTTTTGGATTTAAAGATGGAGCTGGACGCCTTCAGTTTAGAGCAGCTTAAGCAGTTCTTTGCCCGTAGGAAAGCTCCAATGCCTTTAAACAACGAGAAACAAGTCTATTTTCCAACGGGTTCAAAAATCTTGCCCAATCCTATCGGGACAGCTCCTGGGGCCATCATCAAAAAAAACGGTAAAACCGTTATAATATTACCAGGTCCTCCGTTTGAAATGCGTCCTATGTTCGATACTTATGTTTGGCCGGAGTTACAACGGATCATCGAACCGCATACCGAACGGATGAATGAGCGCGTCCTGAAAGTATTTGGAATGGGAGAATCGGCAATTGAGGAAGTGCTCGGTGAACTGATGAGTCTGCCAAACCTTACAATGGCCTTACTGGCCAAACGAGCTGAGATGCACATTCGTTTGGTGGCAAGAAGCTCGCAGACAACGTCCGGAGAAGCTAGTGATGCTTTAGATCGAGCTGAAGAAAAAATTCGCCAGCGTTTAGGAGATAAAATATTTGGCCGTGATCAGGAAACTATGATTGGAATTGTCGGACAAACATTAAGAAATAAACACTTAACCATTGCCTCGGCTGAGTCGTGTACAGGAGGTTTGCTGGGTGCTGCTCTTACTCAGGAGCCGGGAAGTTCTGAGTTTTATCTGGGTGGAGTTGTGAGCTATTCTAACTCTGTGAAACAAGAGATTCTTGGGGTGAACGAAGATGATCTTAAAAAGTTTGGCGCGGTGAGTGAAGAGGTTGCCAAGGAAATGGCTGCAGGAGTTCGTTCTAAAGTTGGCTCAGATCTAGCTATCTCAACCACGGGCATAGCGGGGCCCGATGGAGGCAGTGATCAAAAACCAGTGGGTCTTGTGTACATTGGACTAGCTACACCTGAGGGTGTTCAAGCAAAAAGATTTCAGTTTTATGGAGAACGGGAGTCGGTTCGCCAATTGACCGTTCAAGCGGCTCTAAATGAGGTGCGGCAGCATATGTTAAACAGTGAAAGGAGACTGTAACTAGGTGATGGTTGAACGTTTACAAGCTTTTGGAGATATTAAGTTGAGCAAACAGCTTTTACAAGCTTTGTCTGAAATGGGGTTTGAAGAGCCTTCTCCGATTCAAAAAGAGGCAATACCCTTCGCCCTCGAGGAGGTTGATATAATTGGTCAGGCTCAAACCGGGACCGGGAAAACAGCCGCTTTTGCAATTCCAATTGCAGAAAAGGTAAATCCTAAATTTCTAGCGGTACAAGCGCTTATTGTGACCCCGACACGTGAACTCGCGATCCAGGTTGCTGAGGAAATTGCCAAAATCGGAAAGTATCGGCATGTCAAACCGTTGCCAATTTACGGCGGGCAGCCCATTGATCGTCAGATTCGCGCCCTGCGAATGGGGTATCAGGTAGTCGTCGGGACTCCGGGTCGCCTGTTAGACCATTTAAATCGCGGTACACTTCGTCTGCAACATGTCAAAATTGTGGTCCTTGATGAAGCGGATGAAATGTTGGATATGGGTTTCATCGAAGATATCGAGAGTATTTTAAAGGACGTCCCCGCTGAAGGACGACAAATTATGCTCTTCTCTGCAACAATGCCGCCGGGAATCCGAAAATTAGCTCAGACCTATATGAATAATCCCCAAGCTGTAACAGTCAGTCGGGATGAGTTAACGGTTCCGCTGATTGACCAGGTATTTTATGAGGCTAGGGAAAGTGTTAAGGTTGATGCCTTGTGCAGAATTATTGATATAGAAGATATTGGCCAGGGGATAATTTTTTGCCGAACAAAACGCGGTGTAGATGAGCTTGTGGCGGCTCTTGAAGCTCGGGGATATTTTGCAGATGGACTGCACGGGGATTTGAGCCAACAACAACGGGATCGAGTGATGAAACGTTTTAGGGACGGAAAGTCGGAACTTCTGGTGGCAACGGATGTTGCGGCACGGGGATTAGATATTGATAATGTCACTCATGTCCTTAATTTCGATATTCCTCAGGACCCGGTATCTTATGTACATCGGATTGGGCGAACCGGGCGGATCGGTCGTAAAGGGCAGGCAATAACCTTAATCTCTCCGAAGGAGTACCGCCAACTTCGGCTGATTGAGAATCTGATTAAGACGAGAATTCGTCGGCAAGAGTTGCCTTCACTAGCTGATATAAGTGAGCGTCAAGCGGAAAATCTTAAGAATCAACTGATTAAACTGATTCAAAGTAATCGTTTGGGAAGCTATCGTGCGATTGTTGGTGACTTGCTAGAGGAATATGACTCCATCGATGTCGCGGCTGCTGCCTTGAAGTTCGCGGTTGAGGGTGCGAGTGTGGAAGAAGGACTTGGAGGTAAAGATCAAGGTGAAGTGGGTTTTGGAAACACGGGAGCAGCGGCAGGTATGGTGCGCTTTTTTATAAACATTGGAAGAATCCAACAAATACGTCCTCAGGATATTATTCGTTGGATTGCTGATGAAAGTGGGATTTCCGGGAACATTATTGGTACAATTAATATTTACGACAAATTTACGTTTGTAGAGGTTCCGGAAGAATATGCCTCTAGGGTTCAGAGTTGTATGCATCAGGCTATGATTAAAGGACGTAGGGTAAGTGTTGAACCGGCCAAAGCTCGCGAAAACACTGAATTCTGATTTTAATGTTAAAAGCTAACCTAGTAAAGAGGTTAGCTTTTAACATTAAAATCAATAAAATTGTAATAACATTTGTTTTGCTGTCGGTTGGACCATAAACAAATTGACAAGTATCGCGGCCTACATCTATAATGAATGAGACCGAACAAATGTTTTGCCAAAACGCGAAAACGCGTTAATTGACCAAGATGAGGAGGATCACGGAATGGCCGAAACGAATAAACTAAAAGCACTTGATATTGCACTTGCTCAGATTGAGAAACAGTTTGGCAAAGGTTCGATAATGAAACTTGGGGAATCTTCGGCGGGAATGACGATCGACGTTATTCCTACCGGTTCTTTGGCGATAGACCTTGCCTTAGGAGTTGGAGGAGTGCCGCGCGGGCGAGTAATTGAAATCTTCGGACCAGAGTCTTCGGGGAAAACAACCGTTGCCCTGCATATTATTGCGGAAGCACAAAAATTGGGCGGAGCGGCCGCTTTCATTGATGCAGAGCACGCCCTAGATCCTGTATATGCTAAAGCATTAGGAGTTAATATTGATGATTTGCTCGTTGCGCAGCCGGATACAGGAGAACAGGGACTTGAAATTTGTGAGGCCCTTGTGCGCAGTGCTGCTGTGGATGTCGTCGTGGTTGACTCTGTGGCTGCTTTAGTTCCTCGCGCAGAAATTGAAGGAGAGATGGGAGACAATCACGTAGGTTTGCATGCTCGTCTCATGTCTCAGGCCTTGCGTAAGTTGACTGGTTCCATTAGTAAGAGCAATACTTGTGTCATTTTTATTAACCAAATTCGTGAAAAAATAGGCGTTATGTTTGGTAGCCCGGAGACCACCACAGGTGGCAGAGCCCTTAAATTTTACGCCTCAATTCGGATCGATATTCGTCGGCAAGAAGCCTTGAAACAAGGACAGGATATTGTCGGTAATAAAACTCGTGTTAAAATTGTTAAGAATAAGGTGGCTCCACCTTTCAAACTGGCAGATTTCGACATTATGTATGGAGAAGGAATTTCCCGTGAAGGAAGTATCGTGGATATTGGCACTGAGATGGAGATTATTACAAAGGCCGGGGCCTGGTATTCTCATAACGGAGAACGGTTAGGGCAAGGTCGTGAGAACGTTAAAGAATACCTCAAGCAACATCCGGAGGTGGCCGAAGTTCTTGAGCAACTGATCCGAGCGAACATGAACACTTTAGCAACCGCAGTTGAAGTGGTGGATGATGATGGTTCGCTGGACGAGCTCTAAACCTCTTAAAAGCGCCCGAGAAGTTGCTTTGGATTGTTTATCACGCCGAGCTTTGACCCACTATGAATTAGAGGCTCGTCTCCGGGAAAAGGGCTATGAAAGCTCGGAAGTCAATGAAGTATTGGAAAAAATGGAGAAATTGGGTTACCTCAACGATCAAGAACTGGCTCTGACGGTTTCTCAAAATCGACTCAAACGTTATTCACGGCGGAGGGTTCTCCAAGATTTGCAAAATCGAGGGTTAGTACCCCAAGTGATTGAGCAGGCGTTGGGATTAACGTATTCTAGCGATGAAGAGTTTCAGCAATGTTTAACCCTTGCTAAGCGGTGGTGGGTACAAGAGGGCAAGCGCTGGGAACAACGGATTCAAGAGCAATATCTCGATAAAGCTCTTCCACGTCAATTATCGCTTCAGCAAAAAATAGCTCGGAAGCTTGTTCAACGTGGGTATCCTTCTGATATGGTGAGAAACGTACTTTACCAAATTCGAACTGATAACAATGCCACAGACCCTAGTGTATAAAATTCGCCCGTTTAGGACAAGCTTGACATTGTTTGCAAATGATATTAAAATCTTAGCAGAGACCTGTCTCTGCTAAGATTTAACCTATAAAGGTTTTCTTATATATTTCGTAGTAGTCAGCTAAATTATACAGGTTTTTGACTAACGAGAGTTGTAGGAAACGGGGGGAGACTCCCGTCTTTAAGGTTATGCTTACTGTGACTGGTTTAGGAAACCAGTTTTTTTTATTTGAAAAATATAATTTTGACAAACAAGGAGGTGTGCACGCACGTATGTTAGAGACTGTTATTACTGGGATAGTCGCTATTTTAGTGGGATTAGCTTTAGGTTTTTTAGTAGGTTGGCTTATGCGAAAAAATACTGCAGAAAAGGGCATTGGTTCTGCAGAAGAAGAGGCAAAACGTATTGTTGAGAATGCCTATTCTGCAGCTGAAAGCAAAAAGAGAGAATCTGTGGTTGCTGCTAAAGAAGAAGTCATGCATATTCACAATGAGGTGGAAAAGGAAACTCGGGAACGTCGTAACGAATTACAGCGGCTGGAACGACGCTTGCTCCAAAAAGAGGAGAGTTTAGACCGCAAAATTGAGTCGCTTGAACGCAAAGAGGAAAATATTCACCGCAAAGAAAGCGAAGTAGAACAGCAAAAAGAAGAGTTAAACCAGCTGGTTGGTCAAGAACAAGCTGAACTCGAGCGTTTATCCGGCATGACCTCGGAAGAGGCCAAACAGTTGTTGCTGAAAAGAGTTGAAGAAGAGGTTCGCTATGAGTCCGCAATCATGATTAAGGAAATTGAGACTCGTGCCAAGGAAGAAGCCGAGAAACGGGCTAAAAATATTATTGCCTTAGCTATACAGCGGTGCGCTGCAGATCATGTGGCGGAAACGACGGTATCCGTTGTAGCGCTTCCCAGTGACGAAATGAAAGGTCGGATTATTGGTCGTGAGGGACGCAATATTCGTACTTTAGAAACCCTGACTGGAATTGACCTGATCATCGATGATACTCCTGAGGCCGTGATTCTATCGGGGTTTGACCCGATACGTCGAGAAATCGCGCGCATTGCCTTGGAAAAATTGATTGCAGATGGTCGCATTCACCCGGCACGTATTGAAGAAATGGTCGAAAAGGCTCAGAAAGAAGTGGACCAGAAGATCCGCGAAGAAGGGGAACAGGCGACGTTTGAGACTGGCGTCCATGGGTTGCATCCTGAATTGATTCGTTTGCTTGGGCGTCTCAAATTCCGTACAAGTTATGGGCAAAATGTCTTGAAGCACTCGACAGAAGTATCTCATCTAGCAGGATTGATGGCTGCGGAATTAGGTGTCGATATTCCGCTTGCCAAGCGAGCGGGTCTGTTACATGATATTGGCAAGGCAGTTGACCATGATATGGAAGGGACACACGTACAAATCGGGGTTGATCTTGCCAGAAAATATAAAGAATCTAGTGATGTTATTCATGCTATTGAAGCGCACCATAATGATATAGAGCCGAAAACTATTGTTGCAGTACTTGTTGCTGCTGCTGATGCAGTTTCTGCAGCTCGTCCTGGAGCGCGCAGGGAAACCCTTGAAACGTATATCAAACGTCTGCAAAAACTAGAGGAAATCGCAGAGAGCTTTGAAGGGGTTGAGAAGTGTTTCGCCATTCAAGCTGGACGGGAAGTTCGCATCATTGTTAAACCTGACAAGATTGACGATGTGCTCGCTCCACGAGTCGCACGTGAAATTAGTAAGCGAATTGAAGAGGAACTCGAATATCCAGGACAAATCAAGGTAGTGGTGATCCGGGAAACCCGAGCGGTTGACTTCGCAAAGTAATCAAATCTGAGAGATATTTGAACAGGCGATCTTGCAGATCGCCTGTTTTTTGGCTATCAGACCGTCTGGGTCACAACGCTTTGTGCCATTATTGCAGGGTGATTGTGAAGAAGTGGATTAATCGAAGGCTAAACCAAATATGTCCAATTGACCAGGACGATGTTTAGGCAGGAAAAAGCTGTCTAATGCCGAATAATTGCATGTTAGGGACAGAGTAATAGAGAGGACTGAAACAAGGATGTATTTATATAAAGATGGAGGACGTATTCAAGACGGGGTAGGATTATTAACTTCAATCCTATTGAGATACTCTGAGGTGGGATCAGTTCATTATTGGCGTGAGCAACATGCTCTGAAGTTTACGTTTATGATCACGCAGCATCAAGAAATCTCTTCACTTCAAGAAATCCTGAAACCTGCTTTAGAATTCTTCCATCAACTTGAAAGACAGAACATGCGGGTTTTTGATATTGACTGTCGGAGTGAGGAAAACGTCAGTGTGATTACTGTAACTCGGGATGTTGATAGTATGACTCAACGTGAAGTGGGGCTCATTGTCGAACTGCTAAAACGGAAATATAAAGAGAAGTTAGTTTATGATGAAATGAATCTGCCCGAGGATGAACAGATCTTTCAGGAGGAAATGATTACCAGCATGCTCTCTTCAATCCAGATCCATGATATTGATAAAAATGTGGTCGCTTTGCGAGAAGAGGGTCGAGTATTGGTATTCAAAAGTTAGGCACGAACACTGTAGATATTCGATATTCGAGCCTTGAACCGGATAAACTGTATTAAAATGCAGAATAATAGCATTCTATGAATATTGTTTTGGTGTGAAGAGCGATGTGCAAATCTCGAGCCTCGCGCCTCGCGCCTTGATTTAGAAGGAGGGCACGTTAGTTGCGCATACTTTTTATTGGGGATATTGTGGGTAAACCCGGAAGAGAAGCTGTAAAACGTTTTTTAAAACCGCTTCAGGTGGAATATAAAGTAGATGTAACCATTGCGAATGCTGAAAATGCTGCGGCTGGAAAAGGATTAACCAAAGAGATTGCTGAGGAACTTTATAAATACGGAATTCAATTTTTGACGATGGGGAATCATGTTTGGGATCATAGAGAGATTATGACTTTTATCGATCATGAGCCGAGGCTTATTCGCCCGGCAAATTATCCGGTAGGAGCACCGGGACAAGGGTATGGATTTATTCGAGCGATGGGAAAAAAAATTGGTGTTCTTAATCTCTCGGGTCGTATATTTCTACCGCCGTTGGAAGATCCCTTTAGTGGAGCCATACGCTGGATTAATCAGATAAAACAAGAGACTCCTATTATCATTATTGATTTCCATGCCGAGGCAACCTCGGAAAAAGTGGCCTTGGGCTGGTTTCTCGATGGCAAAGTCAGTGCTGTTGTGGGAACTCATACTCACATTCAGACAGCAGATGCCCGCGTGCTTCCTCAGGGGACTGCTTATATTACCGATGTCGGCATGACAGGGCCGCGTGATTCTGTTCTGGGCGTAAAAAAAGAAATTATTATCAATCGATTTTTGACTCAGCTTCCCGCGAAGTTCGAGTTGGCAAGTGGCCCTATACAGATCAATGCCGTGATCTTAGACCTTGATGAGGAATCTGGAACAGCTCGGCAAATTGAGACGATTCAACGGGTTGCTGAGGCTTAAATCTAAGCACGAAGCACGAGGCTTAATGTACGATGCAGAATTTTGAAAAAATCTGAAAACTCTTTGGCGTAATAGAGGATTTCGCCTGCTCGCTCTCGAATACATATATTCAAAGTTGTGGCAATACTTGTAAAATAATTCGAGCAGGAGGATGTATCTATGGATGTTTTAAAAGTTTCAGCTAAATCAAGTCCGAACGCTGTTGCTGGGGCTCTCGCAGGGGTTCTTCGTGAGAGTGGCGGTGCTGAGCTGCAAGCTATTGGAGCTGGCGCTCTCAACCAAGCTGTGAAGGCTGTGGCAATTGCTCGTGGCTTTGTGGCTCCAAGTGGAGTCGACCTGATCTGTATTCCGGCATTTACGGACGTCATAATTGATGGAGAAGAGAGGACGGCAATTAAATTAATTGTACAGCCACGCTAACGGTTACTGGAGAGTCACCTGTTTGCTATCTTCGGTAGCAGACAGGTGCTTTATTATGTTGTTTAAGAGGAGGGGCCGCTGTGGTGGAAAATCCTTACATTGTTGACGGGCATTGCGATAGTTTAATCCATTTTGTGAACGGCGAAAGAACGCTCCAAGATCCTGCAGAAGGAGGGCACTGGGATACTCAAAGGGCTAGAGTTGCAGGAGTCTCTTTACAGTTTCTGGCAGCATTTATTGAAACAAGGTATAAACCGTCGATGGCTACGTGGCGTGGATTACAGCTAATCGAAGGAGCCCATCGATTTATCGCTGACCATCCGGATCAGGTCTTCCTTGTTCAAAAAAAACTTGACCTTGAACAAATACCGGATCCAACCCGAATAGGTATTTTATTGAGTGTAGAGGGTGGAGAAATCTTGGGAGAAGCTATCTTTATGCTTGATATTATTTACAAACTCGGTGTTAGAGCCTTAGGTCTAACCTGGAATCAACGTAATGCTCTCGCAGATGGGGTTGGCGAAACTGATACCCAAAGCAGATTAACGCAGTTAGGGCAGGAAGTCATTCTGCGCATGAATAAACTGGGGATGCTTATCGATGTTTCTCATCTTAATGAGGCCGGATTTTGGCATGTCTTAGAGCTTTCGCAGGATCCTATCGTTGCCTCCCACTCTTGTGCGAAAGCTCTTTGCGCTCATCCCCGAAATCTAACTGATCAACAGCTTCGTGCCTTGGCAAAGCAAAAAGGGTTGGTCGGAGTAAACTTTTATCCTCGATTTTTGCAAGAAACCGGCAAAGCGACTCGTGATGATGTGATACGTCATATTTGTCATATTGCAGAGGTGGCCGGAGTAGAAACGGTTGGCTTAGGTTCAGACTTTGACGGAATTAGTGAAACGCCTGAAGGCCTGGAGCATGTCGGTAACTATGGATACCTGATCGATGATTTAACGAAAAGAGGGTTTTCCAATCTGGAGATTGAGCAGATTACCGGTCGTAATTTTATGCGTTTATTGTCGTCCGTGTTAAGATAAGTAGGGGCAATTCATGAATTGCCCCTACAATAATTCAGAAAAGGGGGTTAAAGCTTGAATCAAGCATTCACCTTATTTGAAGCGGATTTACATTGTCATACGACAGCGTCGGACGGATTGCTAACACCGACAGAACTTATTGTCTTAGCTGCAGAGTTAGGCTTAAAAGGAATTGGCATCACAGACCATGATACGATCCAGGGCTGGCAAGAGGCAGAGGAAGCCGGCAAAAAACATCAGATACGAATACTTAGAGGGATCGAGCTTAGCACGGAGTGGCAAGGGAAAGAGGTTCATATCCTTGGCTATGCACTAGATGGTTCATCCACCAGCTTAAGGGATAAACTAAAGTATTTACGCCAAGCTCGTGAACAACGAATGCTGAAAATCCTGGACCGTTTGAAAACGCAGGGGATCCCTATCAGTGTTGATGAAGTTCAACAGTTTGCGCAAGGTGAATCCATCGGACGTCCGCATATTGCTCATGCACTCATGGAACGGGGATATGTAAGAAGTATCGGGGAAGGGTTTGATCGTTATATCGGAAGGGGGGCATCGGCTTATATTCCACGCTATAAACTGACCCCGGAAGAGGGCATTGAGATAGTGCGAGCGGCACACGGCGTTGCAGTTCTCGCCCATCCCGGTGCGCAGCATTTAGAAGACGGTATTCCAGCCTGGGTCGAAGTTGGTCTCCAAGGCATCGAAATACTACATTCTGATCACAATGCGGAAGATGAAAAGAAATTTCGTGCCATTGCCCAGGAATATCACTTACTAACAACGGGAGGTTCGGATTTTCATGGGGAAACGCGTAAGCCTGGCGTGACGCTTGGGCGTTGGGGAGTATCTCTTAATGTGATCCAACAGATCCTAACTGCAGCAGAGCACAATCAGTAGAGGGAAATGAGTCTTTTAGAGGGTAAGGATTAAAATCCGACCTCTCGGCATAGAATACTAGTATAGCCAGAGCCGAGGGGGGGCGAAAGTCATTGGATGCCGTAGACGAATTAAAATTACTTAAGGCGCGTGTAGGGGAACTTGAGCAGCGTGTTGAACATTTAAGAGTAAGCCGTCGAGTGCTTATGAACCTGTTAGAAAAAGTTGAAAGAGAAAAGGTGGCCTTAGTTCACCGCCTGGAAAAGGAAAACGTGCGTTTACAACGAGATAACAAACGATTTGCTAAGTGGATTTTTTCGAAAAATAGAGAAATGGTGGAACTCCAAGAAAAGATGGAATCATCTGAACAAAAAGCATGAGTCTACGTTTTGACGACTCATGCTTTTTCAGTGTGCATTATCAGCTTTTTCCAAAATACGCCCTAACTCTGTTTTAGGAGTATGATGTTCGCGGATTAAAAGACAAATCTCAGAGTTTAAGCCTGCTGTCCGGGCTAAATTTTCACCCCAAGTGGCGTGCTGGGTGGAGATCTTTAAAGGTAAGGCAAAAACGGTGTGGCTAGCCTCAAGGCGAGACCAGATAGGCTTGGGCATTTTCTGAATCAAAACAATAAATACCCGATGCCAGAGGCGTATGAAGACGGTGGATTTGCCACAATCATGGAGGAGTGCAGCGGTAAGAAGGTTACGAAAGTCGGAGGAAGATAAAGCTTGTTTATAAGTCATTATACTTTGTGCCACATCGAGAGCGTGCCGCTGTTCTGATCGTGACTGCTTAAGAAAGAGTGAATAGGCTTTAGTGGACAGGTTATCCCTTGCCCATTTTATTTCTGAAGAATCAATGTGAGGAAAGAATGCCTGAGTAAATTGGTGTACACGGTAGAACATATTTGGCCTCCTTATTCCTCCATCATAATGAGTCGAATCCTGGTTGACAAGTATAAGGGAATATTTTTCTTGGGAACAGGGAAATGTATGGAGATAAATTTTATTCTGTCCTTATGTTAGCTTATCTGTTATACTAATTAGAAAACTATTATGGAGGGAGCCAATCATGCAGTTCAATCGCATTATCAAAGAAGCAGCACTAACCTTCGATGATGTTCTAATTGTTCCAGCAAAGTCGGAGGTTTTGCCTCGGGATGTCGATGTTAGTACGTATTTAACAAAAAAGATTAAACTCAATATTCCGTTAATGAGCGCCGGAATGGACACGGTCACAGATTCGCGTATGGCGATTTCCGTTGCTAGAGAAGGTGGAATAGGGATTATTCATAAAAATATGAGTATAGAACAACAAGCCTTAGAAGTCGATAAGGTTAAACGATCGGAACATGGTGTTATTACAGACCCTATCTTTTTACAACCGGACGACAGTGTTCAGCAGGCCTTAAGGCTTATGGAACGCTATCGAATCTCAGGAGTTCCGATTACTGTCGAAGGCAAACTGGTCGGGATATTAACCAATCGGGATCTGCGCTTTGAGAAAAATTATGATCGTCAAATCAGTGAGGTTATGACTAAGACCAATTTAGTGACAGCTCCTGTTGGCACGACGTTGGAAGAAGCACAAAAAATATTAGGTCATTATAAGATCGAAAAGCTACCTATTGTTGACGCTGCGGGGATGCTGAATGGACTTATTACAATTAAGGATATTGAAAAAACACGGCAATATCCGAATTCCGCCAAAGATGAAAGTGGTCGTTTACGGGTAGGTGCGGCCATCGGTGTCACTGCTGATACGTTACAGCGTGCTGAAGCCTTGGTTAATGCTCGGGTTGATGTGCTTGTCCTTGATACGGCACATGGACACTCCAAAGGGGTCATTGAAATGGCGAGGGCGTTAAAAGAGCGTTTTCCGGAGACACAGCTGATTGCTGGCAACGTTGCAACGGCAGAAGGAACTCGTGATTTGATTGAAGCGGGCGCAGATGCCATTAAAATCGGGATTGGACCGGGATCCATTTGTACGACTCGTGTCGTTGCCGGAATTGGAGTCCCTCAGATTACTGCCGTTATGAATTGTGCAGAAGAAGCTGAAAAATATGGGATTCCGATTATTGCTGATGGGGGCATAAAATTCTCTGGAGATATAGTAAAGGCCTTGGCGGCCGGGTCTCGAGTTATCATGATCGGAAGCCTCTTTGCGGGGACCGAAGAGAGCCCCGGCGAAACTGAAATTTACCAAGGACGTACTTTTAAAGTGTACCGGGGCATGGGATCGATTGGTGCGATGAAAGCTGGTAGTCGTGACCGATATTTTCAAGAAAAGGATCAGAAGCTTGTTCCTGAAGGCATCGAAGGCCGCGTCCCCTTTAAAGGGCCGGTTTCGGAAACGATCTACCAAATGATCGGTGGGCTACGTGCAGGGATGGGATATTGCGGAACTCCAAACATTGAAGCGTTGAGAACACAAACACGTTTTATGCGCATTACAGCTGCAGGACTTCGCGAAAGCCATCCACACGATGTGACGATTACTAAGGAAGCGCCAAACTACAGCTAACTAACAAAATGGAATTTGGGGAGAGAGGCTTACTCTCTCCTTATTTTAATGGGAGGTAGGCATGAATTCTGCTTTTTGGCGCTATACTCTTATCCTAAGCGTGCTTTTCATTTTTTGGAGTCAAATTTTTGTTGCAGATGGACTACTTAATCAACTGACGTTTAATTTTGCACTTTTTTATCCACTGGGATTTTTAGTAGGATATCGTCCCCGGCTAGAGAACTTGCGTGCTGCCTACCTAGCGGCCTTACTATTTAATTCATTATCCTATTTGATTGCAGGTATTTCAGGAATTCCAATTGAAAGTTGGACAATAGTCGGTTTGGATTTTATTAGTCTCCTCGTTTTTCTTAAGGTCGGAATGATTATAGGGCGGCGTGCTCAAGTTAAGGAGTGAAAAAATGAGAATCGTAATTGCCCCGGATTCTTTCAAGGGTTGCTTAAATGCTTTAAACGTAGCCCTTGCTATGAGTAGGGGCGTTCAACGGGTTTACCCGCAAAGCGAGATTGATCTGATCCCGATGGCAGACGGGGGAGAAGGTACGGTGGAAGCAATACTTAGTGCGGTACCTGGAGAAGAGATCAAAATTAAGGTAACAGATCCGTTGGGACGATCAATCGAGGCAACCTATGGACTTATCGACAATGGAGCGACTGCGATTATTGAAATGGCAGCGGCGTCTGGACTAACTCTCTTGCGTGATAAGGAAAGAGATCCTCGCCTGACGTCCACACAGGGAACCGGTATGCTGATCCGGGACGCGTTGGATCGTGGAGTAAAGAGAATTCTTCTCGGTATCGGTGGAAGTGCAACGAATGATGGCGGGGCTGGTTTGGCTGTCGCCTTAGGTGTTAAACTACTGGATGCCCAGGGAAAAGAGTTGCCCCAGGGAGGAGCAGCTCTTGCCAACCTCGTCAACATTGATATGTCTGGGGTAGATCCTCGCCTAGCAAAGGTACAGTTCGAGGTTGCCTGTGATGTTCAAAATCCGCTCTGTGGTCCAGAGGGGGCTAGCGCCGTTTATGGTCCGCAAAAGGGTGCGAATCCTGAAGATATCAGAGTACTGGATGCGGCTTTACAAAACTTTGGAGAACGTCTAAGCACCTTAGTGGGTAGAAACCTGTTGGAATTAAGCGGTGGCGGCGCAGCCGGAGGAGTTGGCGCGGGAGTTGTCGGTTTTCTAGGAGCAAAATTGCGGCCCGGGTCACAGATGGTCTTGGAGGTGGCCGATGCGGATGTGAAAATTCAGCACGCAGATTTAGTGCTTACAGGTGAAGGTAGGACGGATTTTCAGACGGCCTATGGTAAAGTGCCGGTAGGTGTTGCAGCCTTAGCCAAGAAATATGAGGTTCCTGTACTTGTTATTTCTGGAGCGGTGGAAGGCCCTCCGGATCTTCTGGCTGACGTTGGTATAGCGAGTTGTTTTAGTATCTCTGAAAGGCCTGCAACTATCGAGGAGGCCTTTCGGAAAGCGGAAAATCAGTTGGAGCGCGCGGTTTGGAGAGTCCTAACGGTTTGGAAACTCGGAGAAGCATCTGCTCGTAAGAAAAAGAGTTGAGCGTGAGATAATCTGAGAAATCCTATGGCTAAAAAAGCAAAAATCCCCCCAAAAAAAGAAGGAAAAATATGGAATATGGAGAATGAATATTATAGATGCTTTTGAGTTCATTCATCGACCAACTTCGATATTAAGGGGGAGTCAAGATGCCGGATATGTCTCGTCGAGAACGTAAGAAAAAAGAAACTCGCGAAAAAATCTTCTCCAATGCAATGCAACTTTTTCGTTTGCAAGGATTTGCAGCTACTTCAGTTGAACAGATTACGCAGCATGCTGACGTGGGGAAAGGAACTTTCTACAACTATTTTCCGACTAAAGAAGCCGTTATTTTGGAATTTTCGCGACGTACATATCAACATCTTGTCAACGATGGCCGTCAGAAGCCCAGTTTGTCTACACGGCAGCGCTTAGGGACACTTCTTCGAGATTGGACGGAATTTATGATAAATGATCGAGAAATTGCTTGGGTCACTGTCCGGAACCGCGAAGGGGCGGATTATGACATGAGTTTACATTATGGTCTTTTGGCCATTTTGACGGTTGGGCAACAAAACAACGAAATTAGTTGTGAGTTTGATCCTGCCTTTTTGGCTGAAAGTTTGGAAGGTATGATGGTACAACATTTTATCCGCTGGTTTGTTTCTGGTGTGGGCGATTTGCATAAAGAGATGAATCATGCGCTCTCTGTCTTTTTAGATGGGCTCTCTGAAAAGCAGCAGGAGGCATAACAAGTAGTAGCAAATGGGCGTTTGAATTCCTTTCCCCATGTGGTATAGTTAAGCTATCATTTGTGATGGAGGGTGTAAAGTGACAGTTCTACATGCACTAATTTTAGGTATTGTCCAAGGTTTAGGAGAGTTTTTGCCCATCTCCAGTTCAGCGCACCTTATATTAATCCCCTGGCTTTTTGGTTGGAAAGATCCAGGACTGGATTTAACATTTGACGTCGCGCTACACATGGGAACTCTTTTGGCGGTAGTCTTGTATTTCTGGAGGGATTGGGTCAGATTGGTAAAAGCGGCCCTGCGGCGTCAAGCTTCAGACGAAAAGCGTATTTTTTGGTACTTAGTCCTGGCAACCATTCCTGGAGGGTTGTTTGGTCTCGCCTTTGAGAAACAAGCGGAGAACACTTTTCGTAATCCTTTGCTGATTGGAATTATGATGATTGTCATGGGAATTCTTCTTTATTTAGCAGACAAAAAACGTCAACTTCGCAAAATGGATACGATGACTATGGCAGACGCGATTTGGATTGGTCTTTCCCAAGCCCTAGCAATTATTCCAGGGGTATCTCGTTCTGGCAGTACAATGACAACTGCTCGTTTTTTGGATCTAACCAGAGAAGATGCCGCTCGCTTTTCATTCCTTATGTCTACACCGATCATTTTGGGCGCAGGAGTCTTGAAGCTTCGACATTTGACGATGGCTTCTATAGATTTGCCTTTTTCGGTCGGTGTTATTTCCGCCTTTGTTGTTGGAATTTTAAGTATCTCGTTTTTATTGCGCTACTTAAGAACAAGCAACTTTGCTCTTTTTGTAGGATATCGTTTTATTATTGGAGTAATAGTTATAGGGCTGGTTTTAGCAGGGCATTGAAGAATTCCCCTTGTCTTGCGTAGGCAATCTATATACATAAGGTTCATGAATATCCCTCCGTTGCTCACCATAGAAGTAACAATGGAGGGATTTTTGATGCAGAAAAGAAGCACGCCCAGAAGTCTAGGGCTATGGATGGGACAGATGCTAACTGGCCCCTGCAATGATATTACGGATGTTCCGGGAGTGCAGGTGGGAAATGTATCCTTGATTCAGGGTAGTGGAGCGTTAGTACCCGGAAGGGGCCCGGTTCGAACGGGTGTGACGGCGATATTACCTCGTCCGGTTAACCTTTATCGTCACCCATGCCGTGCAGGGGTCGAGGTATTCAATGGGTACGGAAAGTCTATCGGCGTTCCCTTCATTCAAGAGATGGGTATTCTAAATTGTCCAATATTATTGACGAATACACTCAGCGTTAACGACGTGGCTAACGGCGTCATTACCTATTTATTACAGCAAAATCCTGAGATAGGGAATGATGCTCGTACCCCAAATATTGTGGTCATGGAATGCGACGATTCATATTTGAATGATATTCAGGGACGACATGTTAAGCCGTGGGATGCCATACTTGCCCTTCAACGTGCGACCAAAGGGCCAATCATGCAAGGAAATGTTGGAGCTGGGGTCGGAATGTCCTGTTTTCAAATGAAAGGGGGAATCGGAAGTTCTTCCCGTATCGTGCGAGATCAGAGTGGGCGTAGCTATGTAGTAGGGATGCTTGCCCTGGCTAATTTTGGTCTCCTGCGCGATTTTCTCTTCTCTGGTGTTCCAGTCGGGCAAATTCTTTCTATACCGGGAGTGGGGCAAATTCCGGGGTCGCTGATTCTGGTGGGGACGACAGATGCGCCTTTATCACGTTGGCAACTTAAACAACTTGCACGTCGAGCAAGTTTGGGGTTGGGGCGAACAGGTTCGATCTCGATGACCGGCAGTGGAGATTTCTGCTTGATGGTCAGCACCTACTCCTGTGAACATAACAATTATTTATCAGACGGGGAACTGGATGAATTCTTCAGAGCCGTGGTTGAAACAAGTGCAGAAAGTATTTGGAACACCTTGTTTTTGGCGCGTACTATGGAAGGACGTGACGGACACATCCGTCACGCTCTGCCCATTGAGGAGACGTTGCAAATTGTTCAAAGCTGGCTAATGAAACAATAGCTTCGAATTTTTAGGCATTCGAAATAAATAACAAAACAAGTTGAAAGATGCTATAGATATTTTTAGACTTGTTATTTTTTAAATATGCCTAATTAAATGTGTCATGATCTTCGTCCTTAGCGCGTAAACATGCATATGGAGAAATGCTAAGGGAGGTTCATCGTGAGTATCACCTGGAACGAGATCTGGGAAGCTCATCCTGACGTATTTATTGCTCAGAATTGGCTAGAATGCCCAGAGGACAAAAAGAAAGCAAACCGTCTCCCACCTCAGTTTGCCTATTTTATGGGTGGCGAGACAACTTTGAGAGTTGGCATTATTGCCAGTTCTTCTATTATGCGCGAAGAGGAATTCTTACTGGCCGGTGTATTATGGGGAAATCGGCTCAGCAATGGTGCCAAGACCGTGATCTATTTTGTGGCCCCTAATTTTTCATCAGCCTTTTTAAATGGAGTTTCCAAAATTGGGGGAACTATCTCTGCACGGGCTGTTTATTGGCGTGAGAAACTTACGCCTAGCTTATACCTTATTCCGGAGGAGCAACTAAGTAATCGTTCACGCTACGCCCTAGGTGAAGAACGTCCAGATTGGAAACGCTGGGGACAAGGGCTGAATCCAGTCGCTCTGCAACAACTTATGATTGTCAACGAGTTTTTTGAAGGTTTGGCTAGTCGACGGGTTCGTATCGAGATAAAACCTCAGCACATTGCTTTTCTTTGGGGCAACCTTGAGATTGCCGAAGTGCGTCGTAAAGGTAAGAAATTTGAACTAAGCAGCAAAGTAAAGTGGCTTAAAGACAACGATCAAATATTGAAGTGGCAAAAACAGGGATGGGTGGATGTTTCAGGTTCACTAAATTTGGAATTTCGTTTGGCAATCTTGAGTATCCTTGACAATCTCGAATCTCTTGAACAAGAAGGAAAACTTCGCCCGCAAGATCTTCTTGCTTTATGGCTTCACCATGGGGATGGAATTTTGAAATCGCTCTGGGGTATACCGTGGCCGTGGCCATGGCAGCCTAAAGAGCGACGCGAAAATTCAGTGATCGAGCTTGAACAATGGTATTTTTTCCAAGGCAATGGGCAATTAAGTGTCGTATGTCCGATTTTTGAAAAGCCGCTCACAAAAGCCTCACGCAGTATTCTATTGGCATGTGTGTTGGAAAGAAGTTTACTGTTAGTTCAAGCTAAAGACGAGCAGGGAGACCCATTAGTATGGGATGGTCGAATACATTGGCTTACAACACTCAGCATGGAGGAGGAAATTCGCCGTTGGTACTGTTGGCTAAAAGACGTGGATAAATTTCCGATCTGGACACTACCAGAAAACTGGCGGGACAAAGGGATTTATGAACTAAAATGTCAAAGTAAGCTTATGAACCAATCACTCATGCAGAAAGGTTACTTGTGAAAGTTGATAAACGGGGTAAATCAATCAGCACTTCAGTTCCAGAAGAAGGTACTAAAAAGTGAAGTTTACCATGGTGTGCGAGGATGATTTGCTGAGCGATGGTTAAGCCAAGTCCGGTACCTGCATCTTGCGTGGTGAAGAATGGATCAAGGACTCGCTGGCGTAGGTTTTCCGGAATGCCGGGCCCGTGATCAATAACGCATATCCTGACGTGTGATTCATGCTCAGTTAAACGAATAATAACTTTTTCATTTTTGGGTGATGCTTCAATTGCGTTGTTTAGAATGGACAGAAGCGCTTGGAGTAGTTGTTCATAGTCGCCCATGACATATACCGGTTGGTCGGGGCTTTCCAAAACAAGGGTAATTCCCTGCATAAGGCGTATGGGCTGAATTGTTTGCACCATGGCTTGAAGGGTTTCTGTCATATTAACTAGTTTCATTTGAGGTGCGGATGGACTGGTTAAGAGTACAAATTTATCTAAAACTTGATCTATGGTTTGGATTTCATCGAGAATAAGTTGTTGATACGGGCGAAATGATTCGGGCCATTGTGCGGGCGTAATTAGTTGCATAAAACCTTTGATGGTTGTCAAGGGGTTGCGGATTTCATGTGCTAAGCCTGCAGAAACTTGGCCAACAATGGAGAATTTTGCAATTTGTACATACGCTTCTGAGCGTTTCTTGGCTTCACTGATATCGTAAAGTGTCAAAAGCGTGCCTGATGGAATGTTGTAGTCCAGTAAAGGGCGTGTTCGAAACTTCAAGTGTTTTATTACTTTATTCTGAGTTTCCCAGATGAATTCCCCATTCTCAGGTACTTCAGTTCGCTGAAAGTTTGGTAGAATTCCTAAAACATTGGATATAGATTTGCCGATTAAGTAAGATTCGGATAAAGATAAAAGGTATGTCGATTGAGGATTTGATTCTATAATAATTCCTGTCTTGTCCAGTATGATAACCGCTTCGCGTGTATAGTCGACAGTTTGTATTAATGGGGGATTTTGCCGAAGCAACACACGCATCGCTTTGATGTGAGATTGATGAAGTAAGCGTTCTTGTGTTTCCTTGCGAACGTAGACAAACATTATTCCCAGCAGGAAGAGCATATTACCTAGCAGAAGCTGGATAAATGGCTGACTTGAGTATACTTGTGTAGCAATAACGAGCATAATGACAATGGTTATTATGAGGATAATAAATAAAAATATAACGACACTTTGTCGATGGAGAAAACGTAATTTTAGGGAAAACACAATACAATCCCCTCCAGTATTACAAAGAACAATGCTTTTACATATTGTACCATAATAATATGCGGAAAATTGTTAAAATAAGGAGATGCTGTACAAAAAGTAAGCTCATATAATAAAAGAATGTAAGAGAAATCCAACAAATTTATCACAATTCACAAAATGGAAGTTATTTCAATCAAAATAAAATATGCAATAATATAATAATTGTTGTATAATTATGCAAAAGTACAAAGGAGAAAAAGAGATGAAATTGCGTAAGGCGCGAATAGCGGATGTTGAAGCGATGATGTTATTAATTAATAGTAATGCAGAACAAGGTCTAATGCTTGGCCGATCAAGAAATATGCTTTATGAAAATATTCGGGAGTTCCTGCTGGCTGAAGTGGATGGGCAATTGGTGGGGGTTGCGTCACTCCATATTCTTTGGAGTGACTTAGCGGAAATACGAGCCTTGGCGGTTTCCAATGAATATAAAAGAAGAGGGATCGGAACGCTGATCGTTAAGGGGCTTGAAGAAGAAGCAAGGGAATTGGGCTGTACGAAGTTATTTGCTTTGACTTATCAGCCTGAGTTCTTTAAATACTGTGGTTATGAAGAAGTTAGTAAAGAAGAAATGCCACAAAAAGTTTGGACTGAGTGTATTAATTGTATTAAGTTTCCAAATTGTGATGAGACTGCAGTAAGTAAGATTCTTTAGGGGAGGAAGTGTCTTAGCACGTTCGCACACGCTGCCTTGCTATTCGCTTGAAGTTAAGGCTAAAACTCAAAACCCCGGGGCTTTCTGGTCGAATGCTATGCCATTCTTGGCGCATTCGACACTAGGAACATCCTGTTCCGTCGCAAGTGAACCGTTGAGTTTCTTAACGCCTTATCGCCTGCGCTCATTGACGCAATTCCGCTAAAGTGCTTCACTAAGCTAAGAAACTTCCTCTAAGCGTGGATCTTTTTATATTTGTTTCCAAAATTCATAAGCGAGATGAAATGCCGAACGCCGAGCCTTAGGGTTCGGTGATTTTTATGTTTTTGAACAATTTTCCTTTCTCTAACATAACTATACTATAGTATGCGCTAAATATAAGGACGGAGAAGGTGCTATGGAGCTTAAAAACGATGTCCAAGAGGGCCTTGATAAAGCAAAGGGTTTTGTGGTTGAGGGTATAGAACAGATCTTAGCGGGAGATCTTGACGAAACGCATGGCGTAACTCCGAGTCCGGGGGCAACTGCGCTTGCTGCACTTGCTTTGCTCGCAGTTGGTAGGGGATTTGAGAGTGCTCAGCAGCGAGGAATACAATGGTTAAGGCAGAACTGTCAAGGAGGATGTGGGAAATTTCCAGGTGACGAACCTGATGAAGAGATTACTCAGATCGTCGGGACAGTTCTTCAAGGGAGCCAAGGTGGATGGATGACAAGGCTCATGCTCTTATCTCAAGCACGGCAATTTTCCCATATGATCTTATCGTTAGGGCAAAGAGTGGTCCCTGGATTGGAGGGGCCAACACCGGAGGAGATCTTGCTCCCGACTATTCTCGAAGATGAAATTTTAGCTAAGTTGCCGCTCTATGGTCGACCAGTCGTTGTAGCGGCGTCGCTACTTGCAGCAAACTCTCAAGAGGGAATTCAGAGGGGCATTCAGTACCTCCTGAAAACACAAATGGCTGATGGGTCCTGGGCAGAGGATATTATCGCCACGAGTTTGTCTATTCTTGCAATCATGAATAAGGGCTGCTATGCTGAACAAACACAAAGAGCCGGACGGTGGTTGGTACAGAAGCAGTATCCAAGTGGTGGGTGGCCTGCTTTTGACCAACTCAAAATATGGGCTATCGGTTGGGCTGTCAGTGTCTTCGGAGAGACAGCCCAGAGACCTGCAGATATACCGTGGCTAAACAAAGCGGTAGATTGGTTAAGGCGGGGACAAAATGTGGATGGCAGTTATGGTAGTACCCCTCCGTATACTCACCCCGACTTAGACGACACGGCGGTTGCTTTGCTGGGTTTGCATCAGGTTCTTGGGGAACAAAATCAGTTAGGAGTTAATCTACTGAAACGTTTGCAAAATGCCGACGGGAGTTGGGGAACGTTTCCTAGTTTTCAAGGTATACCTCCCCATGTTTGCTCAGAGTTCCCGGTATATATTCCGAGTGTTGACGTTAGTATTCATGTCTTAGAGGCATTATGGTTGCGTTCACGTACGCAAGATGAAAGAATATGGCGAGGTTTAAATTGGATTTTAGCTCAGCAGGACGAGCAGGGTGCCTTTCCTGCATCTTGGTTCGAGGGGTCAGTCTATAGCACTGCCCAAGCTCTAGAATTACTCAGTAAGTGGAAGTTTAGTTGGGAACGGTGGAGCACAGCGCGCCACATTTTAGTGGCCAGAAAAAAAGGACAGGAATTTCTAATAAAAGCACAGAACAGCGATGGAGGCTGGGGTTCTGTGGTTGAGACCAGTTTGTCTCTTTCAGGATTATGGCGATATGCGAATGTTCCAAGGGGAATATTGGATAAAGGAATAAGGAATCTCCTCGCAGCGCAGAACAGCAATGGTTCATTTGAATCTTCTTATCGTGGGGTCTACGCTAAAGGATGGAATTATGAAGAACCATTAACAACAACTCTAACGGCTATTCGTGCCTTACAGCGGTATCAACGTTTGTATAAAGCATCTTATTTTAGATGAAATAAGGGGCACGATAAATCGTGCCCCTATAACGTGAAACTATTTATATCGCTTGTTTCTTAGAGCGAAGAATATAACGTTCAGACGATCTCCGTATCTTTTCAGAACGTTGTTTGAGAATCGTATGGAGGAAATTCCATTGTAAGTCAAGATAGGCGCTGGTCATTTCGTATTCAGTCAGGCCTTTGGAGCGGAGATATTCACGAGAGGATGTTTCAAAATCTCGTATAAAGCCAAGAACCTCTTCATTATGAGTTGACAGCATTTTCCACCCTCCATTCGTAAACTTAACATTAGTATTGTGCTATTTTGCCATAATGTACTGGCTTTATCCTTATTATAGAGAATAATCCTTGAGAAACCTGTTGGAATTAGGAACTAAACCTAGGATGAAAATAGGAAAGAATGATGAACTAAAGAGATTTACTGTATTTTTTTGCAAAACGGATAGGCGCAGGTTGACAACGCCAAAGGGAAAGATCAAAAAGAAGTCGGTTTCCAGCTCGATAATGACGTTTAGCATGAGGTGGATTTCCAAGAATAACATAACAGTCTGCCAGTGTATGATGAATACTGGCTGTATAGCTTAGAGTAAGGAGTTTTTGGGTAAGCCAGTGAGCTCCGCTATGAGGAAATCCATTTTTTTTGGCGAGATGCAAACTCCGTTCGAACATTATCACGGCTTCAGGGATTTTCTCGATTTGTTTAAGAGCTTGGCCTTGTGTTGTTAGCAGAAGCGGGTCGTTAAAAGCATGAGGATTATCACGTAAAACATAAAGTGCCCGCTTAGCTTTGCCTTCTTTCAAAAGAATGTCTCCGAGTGTCATGCAGAGTATAGGATCATAGCTGGGTAAGAACTTTTCCAGAAGGGAAATAGCTTGAGTGGGTTTATGAAAGTAGTAATAAAGTTGACAAGCAAAACGAGCAATCGACAAAGGACTGGTGTCTTGCGAAATCGCGTGTGCCATTCGTTGGGCAGTTACCTTTTTTTCAGGTGGGGTGAAGTTCTTCTTTTTTAGCATAGCGATATATGAAATGACGAGGCCGCCCCCAAGAACGAGAAGGCCAATCTTTAAGCTAAAACACCAGACGGCTATCGCGCAGGTGAGGGTGCTTAAGGTCGCCAAAAATAGAAAATAATATAGTTTTTGAACATAAAGTACTTCCGAATCGAATTGAACGCCTTGCATTCCATCCCCCCCATTTAGAGTACGACAGAAAGTGGACAATTAGAACACTTGATGCCTTACCTTGATAGGAAGTAACGGTTTGTTTTGAATTGTGGACGGATAGTTTGTTTACATTCAGTTCACATTAAAGCTGCTTTCGTTTTACAGATAGTGTTTATAATCAAATCAGAGTTAAACCTAATAAAGGTTGCGAAAGAAAGGAAGATGTTCAATGCGTAATTTGAAAGTTTTACTGACCTCCGGATTAATTATAGGTTCTTGTCTGGTTTTTGCCTTGCCTGCAATCGCTGCTAATACTGGATCCACAACTAATCCTAACGCTGCTGCCTTGACCACGATCAAGGGACTGCGCCAAACGGACAAAGAGTTAGGTGTTCAATTGGTCAACTTAAGGCAAAGTAATCAAGCTCAGCGTAAGGTTGATCGGTCGCAAAAGAGTTATGATGCCCTATTAAAAGCAAAAACAGACCAAATTTCTTTTGAAACTGACAATACCACGGCGCAGGCTTACAAGCTTAACTTGGAAAAAGATACAATTCAATTACGAATAGATCGTCAGGCTAAAAACCAAACGAATATTGCTGCAGACCTGCAAAACGTCATCACTGATTTAAATAATCAAATTAGCATCAGAACGAAGTTGATTACTAACGCTCAAACGATTCTGAGTGATTTGGGAGGCAGTTTGCCAGCCACAGCCTCCGCTCCAACAACTTAATATTTAAAACTCCGGAAAAAACAGCGCACCGTCATGCTTTTTGAGTGATGGTACGGTTTTTCTGGCATCCGTCGGATAATTATTGTAGTTTAAGGCATAATAGCTAATGGTCATATCCTTTCAACTTGGCTCTCATCAGAAAATGGTGGGGGTCTTCTTTTTAGACCCGAGTGGTAACTTTATAAAATATGTGGGCATACTAACCTAAAACATATGGGGAGGTATACGTATGTCTAAACTTGAAGAAATTATGAAACAAATCGGAGAATTACGCGCAAGCATGATCAAGATTAAAGAGGGTAGATCTTTTACAGATCCAGAAATTATTATAGCAAGTCAAATGTTGGAGGCTGTTTTTTTAAGGAAGTATCAAGAAATGCTAATGCAAACGTACTCTATTGCTGATGACGGTCCTGATCACTTAGTTGAAGTTGAAGCGGGCAATATTAAGGAACTACAGAACGAAGAAAGAGAAATGATTTGTTAGGAGGAATACGTTAACTGGGGTTCATCTGTGAAATAAATATTATTAAATTAAAAAACAAGGGGCTTTCAAGCCCCTTGCTGTGGTTTCTTCATCAGTATTTCAGTTTTAGTAAATTGCCAAACAAATGGAGAAAATTTTAGAAGCATCACTGAAATTGAAAGCCAACGTCGATAAAACAGTTGAAGATGGAGAGGTTCTACCATATTGTGGAGGTATTACGGTAATTTTCACGCCAGGTCATACTCCCAGACACATTTGCTTATATCTTAGCAAGAGCAGAACTCTTATTACGGGAGATGCTCTTAACGTAATAGATGGTCATCTGGTGGGACCTAAACCAGAATATTCGAGTGATATTGATGCAGCGAGGAAATCATTGAAACCCCCCGAACGGTTATCATGATATGCATTCAGGCTTCTGCTAATTCTTAAGGTGCCAATTGACGTTAACATTTATTCCCTTGACATGTCTCTCAATCATGGACACATAGCATAAAGTCCTCGGCAAAGCCGGGGACTTACTTTTTTTAGGACAATAATTGCCAATAAATGAATGGAGGGATAGTATGTCTGAAATCGAAGAATTGAAAAGGCAAATCGAGGTATTACGTTTAAACATGATCAAGGTAAAAGAGGGAAGACCTTATACAGACCCGGAAGTCGTAGCTGCAAGTCGAGAGTTGGATGCTGTCTTAGATAAATATCAAGAGATGCTAATGAAAAAGTTCGAGAAGGATTAGGAACAAAAAAGAGGGGTATGCGCTTCTGCGCTTCTCTCATTTTGTTTATCTCCATTGTGATTTCTAAGACGGATCTTTAAGATGGTTCTCACTGAATCCACCTCTATACAACCTAAATCAAAGCTCGTTTGTCTTTTTCGTGAACATCTTTAAGACGAAAGGAAATATTTAAGGGTAACAATGCCAGTTTTGAGCGTCGCTAACCTTTGAGAAACTGACGGTATCTCTACCTTATTTATTGCGATTTCGACATGGCCCGTAACGTATAATTACGACATCGGTGAGTAATCGCCTTTTATGAAAAAGATTAACAGGAATATTGTAAATAAGGAATGATGATGAATGGGTAAGATAACGAAAATTATTATCGCGGATGATAACTGTAATTTTTGTCAAATGTTACAGAATTATCTTCAAGGGCAAGAAGATTTAAGCATAGTCGGCGTGGCACATAACGGGTTAGAAGCTTGGGAGCTTAGCTTATTCAAACCCTGGAACCAGACTTAATTATTCTTGACGTAGTGATGCCACATATGGATGGTTTAAGTGTATTGGAACGTATTAACGCTCGAACAACTATGAAACGCCCGAAGATTATTATGCTAACGGCTTTTGGTAAGGAATCTTTGACGCATCAAGCGATGATGCTCGGTGTGGACTACTTTATTTTGAAACCATTCGATCTAGATGTTCTCAACAAACGTATCTGCGCTTTAACGCAGGAAATGTCGTCACCCACTCCCACTCAGTTTACTTCATTAACTTCTCCAGTTGTAATAACGACGGGGATTGAGCTCAATCTATCCGTTGAAGTGACCACTATGATGCATCAAATTGGGATTCCTGCTCATGTGAAAGGGTACCAATATATTCGAGACGCTATTCTGATGGTGGTAGAGGATGTTTCTTTATTAGGCGGGGTAACCAAGCAACTATATCCTGGCATCGCTAAAAAGTATGACACCGCACCTAGCAGGGTAGAACGCGGAATTCGTCATGCGATAGAGTTGGCATGGGAGCGTGGACAAACAGATGCAATTAAACGGATTTTCGGATATTCCATGAATATTGAACGTCAAAAACCCACAAATTCGGAATTTATAGCAGTCATTGCCGATAAATTAAGCATGATGAGTAAAGTTGATCTGGAATGGCGGTAATGCTATCGCTAGTCGATGTCACTGGGTACCACTTCAATCGGAAAGTCGGGACATTGTTCATTAGCAACGAAGCGCATTAATTCAAACGCAAGTTTGTTTTGGTGCGCTTTTCTTAATCTTGTTGTTGAGAAGATTGTCAAAGGGATTCCAGCATCACAGAAGAAGAGACGTGGTTTGAAAGGGTTCAGACCGGGAATACCTAGGAGAAGGGCATTGGGGCGAAATAGCAAAGTCGATAGAAATGGACCACATCACCAATTACGCGATCGCCTAAACTAACGACCATTCAAGTTAACTGGGCAAAAACATTGATTTATTGATGGCTAGGACGGGAATGGCGCGTTAAGACAAACGCGCATTTATTTTTGCGAGTTTTTTCTAAGCCACGCTGCCATCTCCAGTAAGGATAAGCCAAACAATCGTTTATTTCTCTAAGTTCAACTGTTCACCATTAGAAAAGAGTAATACTAACGGTCATTCAAATAATCTTAGCGGAGAGATGGAGACCAGGAGTATCAAATTTGGTAACCTTTTCAAACGCTTGTTAATTTTTTCGGAATAAAGCTTTGGTTTTTCTCAGCCGAAAACGAGATTTCATGCAGTGCCATTTCAGCACAATAAGAAAAAGTGTAGTCAGGGGGATATCCACAGTACCTTACAAGTGCTTTCTTGGAAAATTGCAACATAAGCTATTTAGCACACAAAAGAAAGCGAGGCAAAATATGAACATGTTTAGGTTGGGTTACAGTTCAAACGAAGAAAAAGAAGATTGACTACTAATCAAACGACCGTTCTAATAAAGAATGTCAATCTTGGCATGGCGAAGGCCTAAAGCAAGTAACTATCTCAAATGCTCGTTTACTTGTGTTAAAGCCAAAGCCGAAAATGAGATTTATTCCAGTCGAAACCCTGAAACAAACGTGAAGCAAGTTCATCGTACGAAAAGGAGAAGAATCATTGCGAGCAAAAATCAAATGCTGTTCAAATAAGGGATATTGGTATTGGGGAATGGTTGGCGAAGTTATCAGCATCACAGGTGAAAAACTAGTTGATGATGGGCTCCACGAAAGACTATTTGTACCGGGCAAAGACGACAACGTTCCATTGGCGCAGATTAGTTATTTAACCCTAGATGGAAAATATTTGTGCGCTAGGGATGTTGAGGTTAAGTAAAGACTATGTGAGCAAGTCAAGGGAATTACCTCGGATGAAAATGAAACACACCAATGCAAACGCGAGTTTGTCTTGGTGTGCTTTTCTTAATGCCATCTAATCTATATGTAGAGTCCATCACAGACAAAGGCTAAATCAACTTCAGTAGTTGGACAAAATGCTCCTATGTTTTGGGGCGCTTTAGGAGCGTGCAGCCACCCCATGTAAGGAGTAAGACAAACGACCTTTCAAGTGAGAATGTTAATCCTAGTGACGAGAAGGTAAGAATGAGCATTGTTTACATTCCGTTCACAATAAAGGTAATTTTGTTTTACAGAGTGCCCTTATAATCAAATCATGGTCAGACAGACATAGACGAGACCTAAGTCCTACGTTCTTCTTAGGAAACTCTTATTTTATCATGTTAGGCTATGTTTAAAGGTAGCTAGTTAAAGTCGTACGAAAGAAAGGAAGATGTTAAATGCGTAATTTGAAAGTATTACTGACCTCCGGATTGATTATAGGTTCTTGTCTGTTTTCTGCTTTGCCTGCCATGGCCGATACCACAGCAGTCCCGCCCACAACTAATCCTAACGCTACATATTTGGCTCAGTTCAAGGAACTGCGCCAAACGGACAAAGGCTTAGGTGATCAGTTGGTTAGCTTAAGACAGGGCAATGAAGCGCAGCGCAAAGCTGATTGGGCACAAAAGAGTTATACTGCTCTGTTAAAAGCAAAAACAGACCAGATTTCTTTTGAAGGCGACTACACAACGGCACTTTCTGACAGGTTTGCTCTGGAAAAAGATACAATTCAGTTGCAAATAGACCGTCAGGCCAAAAATGCAACGGGTATTCCTACAGACCTGCAAAACATCATCACCGATTTAAATAATCAAATTAGTGTCAGGGGTAAGTTGATAACGGACACTCAAACGATCTTTACGGATTTAGGTGGTAGTATTACACCACCAACAACCTAATAATAAGGCCTTTAAAAGGAAACCCGCACCGTCGTTTTTTATTGGAATGACAGTGCTCGTTCTATTGCATTTCAGCAGATTCTCTCATCAAAAAGTTTAACATATTCTCCATATGGAGTTCATAGAAGCGTAACAAATAAGGTTTATGATAGATATAATAGATAGCCACCCGCTAGCTTAGCGGTTTACATAAATTTTTTTTCACTTTTCTCCTCCATTTTATACCCCTCCTAGTGAGGGGCCTTTTTTTGTTTCCCATTTTTAATGTCTAGAGTGCAACGAAAAACGAAAATCAAAAGGGGTAGTAAATCGGAGCAATCAGAGGTAATCCGAACTTTGACATTGTAATAACACGTCAAATTCCACATGATATTGGATTTGAAAAACACTTAAATCAATGCTCATAGCTGAATATGGGCAAATACGCTTTTAGTGTAGTCGCTACTTTGCCGAGTATTCTTTATTGGAATCAGGAAAATAAAGGGAATTTATTAATTGATGACGAAAGTTATTTAAAGAATACGAGGAGGTATGTATGTATGGACTATCAAAACATGACTTCACCATGCGGATTGGACTGCTTTAATTGCCCCATTTATCTGGCGAACACCGATGAAAAAGTGAGGGAGATAGTAGCCGCCCGGCTTAATGTTCCGATAGAGAAAGCCGTATGTCATGGCTGTCGTAACGAAGATGGAGTAATTGCCGTCATTGGCAGAAACAAGCCTTGTTACGTTTATCAATGTACCCAAGAAAAGGAGATCAGCTTTTGCTGCGATTGTGCCGACTTTCCCTGTGATTACTTGCATCCCTACGCAGACCAAGCAGCCCAGAGGCCGCACAATACTAAAGTGTTTAACTTGTGCCTTATCAAGAAAATGGGACTAGAAAATTGGGCTAAGGAAAAGGCCGGAAACGTTAAAGAAACTTATTATAAAGGCAAACTGAAATTGGGTGACTAGCAAGTTGTGCATTGATAAAGTGGTGATTACGAAATGACATTAGCATGTCAGGCTAATAGCACCAGTGTTCTTATAGAACGCTGGTGCTATTGACGGACTTAAATAATAAGCGTTAAACGAAATTCTCACTAGGTTGAGAGCGCCTACCACAAACACCCATATTGTAAAGGCAAATCACCAGCTCCCCCGCCAACACCCTTGTAGTACAATGGGGTTGTAATCTCTACACCATGCTGCCATAACGGGCTAACTCAACAGCGCACCCATCAAAATCAACTTCATAGCGAATGTTGAGTTCTGCCACACCGTTCACACTAATAGTGCGCCAAGGCTTTAAGCTCCGAAAGTTCCAAAGCTTCAAGATGGTTTGTTGCGTTGATGGCTATGACTATTGTAGCTTGCTGGTTGGCTGATGCTGGATTATTGGGCCACCGCATGACTATGTATTCCATGCTCAAGGCTCCTTTCGCTTTATGGGAGTTTAGCGAACTAATTAACATTCCAAACTCTGCCCTAAGTAGTAATTCACCACAATACGCTTCAGGCACTTTTTAATAGATCAGGTTTCTATTGCTCCGTATTTTCATTACTGTTCTGTAAGTATTTTCGTTTATAACATCTTCCGCACCTATATCAATAAGCCGGATTGTCTCATATTCATCCACTGTCATAGCAATAATTTCGTTATTTATATCCCCGACGTCAATTGGGCCAAGTAAATCATTTTCTGGTAAGCAACATACCTATTTGCATTTTCCAGGTCTTGGAATTTTTCATCCCCTGATAGTTTAATTATTGACGTATGACCTTTATAAGTTTATTATTTTAGATAAAGGTCATATGTCGATAATATTAAAAGTATATGCTACTTTGACAAAAATATATTGGAGGAATGATTAGTTTGAAAATTGCATTACCATCGCGCCAGAATCTTATTGACGATCATTTTGGACATTGTGAATATTTCACTGTTTTCACGGTTGACGACAATAATAAGGAAATAGTTGATCAGGAAACCATCACATCTCCAGTAGGCTGTGGCTGCAAATCAAATATTGCACAAACACTTTCTCAAATTGGTGTAAAAATCATGCTAGCAGGCAATATGGGTGAGGGAGCAGTAAGGGTTTTAAACAACTCAGGGATAGAAGTATTACGTGGATGTTCCGGTGATGTTAAGACAGTCGCTCTTAAATGGCTTGCAGGATCACTTACTGACTCAGGTGACTCTTGCCATGAACATGAGCATGGTTGCCAAGGCTAAAGAAACATCACAAATATTGATTACTAAAAACCCTCTAGCTTTTAGGCTAGGGGGTTTACTTAATCGAAATTATCGGACCAAATGTCAAATAATTTCCTCCTTTTAAGATCAAAAGTACGGCAACTTAACTTCGCTAAAGACCAGATTAACGAATCTGCATTATAACATCTTCAAACTTCCACTTAATCTTATTTTGTGCGGGTACTATGGACAGGTTAAACTTCACCATATCCATATACCAATTAGACTAATTGGAAGTCCCAACAAACCTGGGTTAAAGCACAAAAAGTAGGATAATTAGAAGTTAACTATATCTGCTATCTGACACTATGAGTAAAATAAAGGTAAATATTCCATATGTGTCGAATGATTTTTGTATTCTCTATACCGTGGTGTGACTAAGGGGTAAATCCCCGAAATTGTATTCAGTATTCAATACGATTTCTGAGGTGAATAGATGAAAATTAGAAAAAGAAAACTGATTATTATCTTTTTTTCATTTGTAATATTTTTTATCTTTTTATCTGGTTATAATTATACTAAGCCTCAAGAAAATGTTAAAATTGTGAAGTTTTTTGAGGATAGCGGTAAAGACTATGAACAAAAAGGTTTTCAAATTATTAAGTATAAAGTAATTAATTATCAAGATATTCAAATACCAAGGGTTTGGATAACGTTTAAATTTTTAACAGAGGGAAATAATGCTCAAAAAATAAGGTACTTATTGGACAAAGGATATAACATTTTAATAGAAGGTAATGACGTTTATCCTGAAGATGTTTATAATTTTTTAAACATTGATTTACGACAAAGAGTATTAAATGGATCAAAGAAACAAGATATTGAGGACGATAGAAATAATCCTGTACTCCATAGGAGTGGTGTTATGATTTTTGAGAATAACAAAAAGTACTTTGCTATAAGCTTTACTAGGGAAAGTATTAATGATTACGAGGGATTCTTTACAATATTAAATATGGATAATAATCAAAAAAAGAATATGTATGGTGGATATGGTTATGTTGCCATTTAATAAAGTTGAAATTTCCTGCGTTTATTACTCCAAACGAAAGTTTACTCGTCATCTTACCAGTTGTTGTACTACCATCGGTTTTCCTTCAAGGATACTTTTCCTAAGTCTCTACGTTAACTATCCTAACACAGGGGCACCATTAGTAGGTAATACTTAGCACAAAGTTCAATATTTTGCTCTAGCAGAAGGAACATTACCAATAGGAAATATCTGGTATGTTATTTTTTTAATTTCTTTTGTCTTTACATCCGAGCCACTATAAATAATGTGGATAAGCTTGTGGGCAACTGGGTTAAAACATGGGGATAAGTAGGGAATGGTGTGGATAAAAGATCGGAAGAATATTAATTCCGCCGCTTCCAACATACAAGTACGTCACTTGGCGGCTTTGAATTGCGGGTTGATGGGTTGAGGTGTCTTATGTGAGGGGGTAATCGGATTTTGTAGATTTGTTCCACCGTTACTAGGCTCTCAATATATCAGTCTCCAACACCCCCCGGCGGCTTTGAATTACTAGGGGTTATATGGGGAGGGAACGGTTGTGCTAGGAGATGAGGTGCTAGGAGATGAGGTACTAGGAGATGAGGTACTAGGAGTTGAGGTGCTAGGAATTGTAGGTGTGGGACGTGTAGGAAGTGTCGGAATCGTAGGAGTGGGAGAAGGAGTTTGATTAATATCTGGTAAAGAAGTTGAAGATCGCCTATTAATAGTTGCTATATTGGAAATGATCGAATAGGTTTCATTACTGACAACGTATTTTTGAATTTGTCCATTCTCAACTAAGAATAACGGATTTGTAGGAGTTCCTTTGGTATCGCTATTAACTAACCCCTGCACAAAAGCATAATCTTGAGCGTTAATAGGTAATTGCTGGATTGTTCCGTTGTAGAGGAAGAGTATCCAATATCCCGTTGTTATTTCATTATTGCCATTTCCGTTGTTCAATGTGTTATTAACACTCGGGAGATTCTGGATAGGATAGCCGGATGAATTCAGGGCATAAGGATCATTAGTACTGGGTTGGTTGTCACTGTTTAGAATGGTTGCGGGAACGGTCGGATCAGTACTAGAATTAAAAGGCTTAATTAAATTGGGGATAAACAGGTACCCAATAATGCCAATTATAACTACTCCTAAAACTAATATCCATGAATCCTTCCCCATCGGTTGACGTCCCCACTGATTAGACATAAACTTCCCCCTCTCAAAACTGCGGAGAAAATTGCTCCTATATTACATACGTAGTCTTATTGGAGTATATGATGTACTTAAGATTACCGAGCCCTAGCACTGCGCAGAGATAAATGTTAAGTAATCTTGATGAAAAAAAGGCCTTAAGGATTAGGAACAGCAAAAGCCCTCATTGAGGGCTTGTTTTTGAAGCTGTTTAATCCATTCTCAGGCATGAGCAGTAGATTGCTTTGCTTTTGGCTTAGGTTTAGGCTTATCCGTCTTAAATGATTTAATGGCATTAACTGTCTTAGAAGCTGACTTTTTAGAGACGTGACTTTTTGTTGGGTGATTAGCAATTTTGGCTGAGATTGCAAAACTTTTGGATGTACTGGAGGATTTTAGCGCTAGCAACACCGATTGTTCCTAGCACTAAACCGAACATTGTAATGAGTGCGATTCCAATCTTGATCCCTTTCATTTAGCTCCTCACTTCTCTTCTTTGGGTGATGAGAGATAGTCTTCGATTCTTCAGAAGTTCTTAGTCACAGCCCTTTGGAAAAACCGAAACAGAGGATAGAGTAACATCACCTTGCTACTGTAAGTTGACCTCCATTTTATTAACAAGTCTATCGTCCTTAAAAGCCAAGAACACTTCCGCACTTGATGGGGATTTTACGTGAATTAAATAGGTCACAGTATAACTTTTGCTTCCTTTTGTTCCGCTTTCTGTTAATATGTCACCAGCACCTCCTAAAAGGCTTTTTGTTTTTTCATAAGTATCACCGTATTTTAATTGATTGTACTTGGCTTTACTTATGGATACTGTATTTTTCTGTTCGTTTGCTGTTGTTGGAGGTGTTTTGGTGGATGGAGAAGCAGTTTGGCTTGTGGTCGGGGGTGCACTATTTGTATCTGCCGGAGTAGTAGTAACAGATGAAATTGTTTTATCTGCTGGAATGCCAGTATTGGTTAGAGTGGGAGTACCTGTAGGGGTGGAAGTATCCGTTGAAGTAGGTATAGCTGAAGTAGAGGTAGATTGATTAGAAAGTCCTGAAGTCAAACTACTACAGCCAATAAGTGGTATGCTAAAACCAAGCAATAGAGTAACAAAAAATAGCCAGTGTTTTTGAGTTATAAAATTAGCACGTAATATATTAATCACTCCCTCTATCAAATTACCATATTATACCATATGATAAAAGCTGATTAATAGCCCTTCTACATAATCCCCTAACTTCAGCTAGAAATTGATAATATAAATCATATTTGTCCACCCGTCTCTTTCATAAGGGCGTGGGTATCTGTTGAGCAATACTTAGAGTAGTTAAAGCTCAAGAAAACAACTCGCAAGTTAAGCGGTTGACATGAACCCAATGTTTTTATACTGCGAATCCTCATTCACTTCCCCCCGGTTTCCTGAATGGGGTGTAGGTGGATTGGGGAGCCTTGGATGAGGTGGGAATACGAAAACTAGAGAGATAGGCTCAGCAGAAAAAATCTGCTGAGCCTATCTCTCTTTATTATTTAACTGCATCTTTAAGTGCCTTACCCGCTATAAAACTTGGAAATTTCGAGGCTGGAATTGTGATACTTTCTTTGGTTTGCGGGTTTCTGCCAATACGTTCTGTCCGTTCTTTTACTTCGAACGTACCAAAACCTACAAGTTGAATCCTCTTGTGAAATGGATCAGCACTTGAAAGTGCTAATATTGCTCTGGGTATATAGCGCAATTCTAGGAGAGGTACCACAGAGCTTATGAAGAGCGTCGTGGTCGTGTGTCCCCAATTCGTCCCCAATGAGACCTTAAGACGTTAAACCAAAGAACCACGCTACGTGAAATAAAAAGAAAAAACCCTTGAATACCAAGGATTTCAGCACTTTCAATTTGGTGGAGGTAAGCGGGATCGAACCGCTGGCCTCTAAAATGCGAATCTAGCGCTCTCCCAGCTGAGCTATACCCCCAACAATTATTTATTATAATCTAAAGCTTTAAAAATGCAAGCTTTTTGGGTAATTCTTCTTTGAATATTTAGTTAAAACCTTAAATATTAATTTTCGAGGATTTCCGCGTCCGGAAATCCTCTTATGCGCAAGGTCTAGAGAATTTACTAGACTTTACTTATTTATACATTAACGCAAATTTTGTCAGAAATCAATTTGTAATATATAGGAGATAAATCTACTAATGTCGTAGGATTATGTAAAAGAAAGATGGTAATTAAAGCCGATTAATCACAATATTTAAAAATTTAGTCCTTAAAGATATTGAAATTTCTTTAAATATAACATAAAATTAATTTGTCAATGGCATGATGGTCAGACCATGATAAAAGGCTCTAAGTTTTCAAATATATCCGAATAAATTCTTTGAGGAGGAAGGACTAAATGGAGATTACTTCAACTATCCAATTATATGAAAAATTTAAATCGAGATTAGAAGCTGTGTCTGGTGAATGTTATCGTGTCAAGACTGCAAAAGAAGCAGGAGACCTTGTTAGTAAAGTTTTGCAACAAAAAGGGGTTCAAAACGTAGCGCTCTTAAATTCCCCTATTTCACAAAATGGAAATTTTGCCAACCAATTAGGTGAAGTAGGGATTGCAGTAAAAACAGATCACTTTCGTGAGATCACGCCCAATGCGCACGCAGGTATTTCGCAAGTAAACTATGCTATAGCTGAACTTGGAACTCTTGTTCAAGCAGATGCAGATGCTAATGTAGATCAGCGCCTGTGTTCAACCCTTGTTCCTATTCACGTTGCACTTGTTTCTACATCTAAGTTAATTTCAACTTTAACTGAAACTATGGCAACCCTTCATCGCCTTCCTGAAATCCCAGGTTTTGTTGGGTTAATTACCGGACCCAGTAGAACATCGGATATCGAACGTGTTTTGACAATTGGGGTTCATGGTCCGAAACAACTCGTGGTCGTCTTTGTTGATGAGCTGGTAGAGGGAGTGGCTTAAATGGACAAAAATTTTAAAAAGAAAATTACAGGTGCACTTGAAAATGATGTTTTACGTGGTGCTTTAGGGCGTTTTGGGGATGCATATGTTTTAGCCCGCGCAAAAGCGTATGAGGGTTATGACTTTAATGCAATCAGTGATAATATCGTGCGAGTGAAATCCTATGCGGCAAGCCATTTAGATGAAATGCTGGATCAATTCGAAAAAGAAGCAACGGCAAGAGGCGCTAAGGTTTATCGTGCTACTACCTCTGAGGATGCCAAAAGATACGTCAGTGAGTTAGCTCAGAACAAAGGCGTAAAACGGATTGTAAAATCTAAATCCATGGTCTCAGAGGAGATTCTGCTCAATAAAGATTTGATTGCCCAAGGCATAGATGTACAGGAGACTGACTTGGGAGAATGGATTGTACAGCTAGCTGGGCAACATCCTTCACACATGGTTTTACCGGCAATTCATATGACTAAAGAAGAAGTTGCAGATACGTTTACCGGGCACTTACATCGACTGAACGAACCGGTCATCGCTGAACTTGTAAAAACGGCCAGAGTAGAGCTCCGCAAGAAGTTTCTTGAGGCTGATATGGGCATTTCAGGAGCTAACATGGCCGTTGCCGAAACAGGGACCTTGATCATGTTAACGAATGAAGGTAACGGCCGTCTGACGTCCACCTTACCTCCTATTCACGTTTTTTTAGTGGGCATGGAAAAACTTGTTCCAAAATTTGAGGATGCAACACACATTCTTCAGGCACTTCCGAAGAGCGCAACAGGTCAACAGATTACTAGTTACGTGAGTATGGTAACAGGACCTACCCCTGCCTACTATGCTGATGGTACGGTTAAGAATAAGGAATTACACATCGTCCTAATTGACAACGGTCGTCGGAAAATGTATGAAGATGAAAAGTTTAAAAAGACCTTTCAGTGTATTCGATGTGCCTCTTGTCTTAATGTATGTCCCGCTTTCCAACTTTTAGGTGGGCATGTCTATGGCCATATTTACACAGGGGGCATTGGAACAATCTTAACCAATTTCGTGAACTCGGAAAAAGATGCTAAAAATCCACAGAATCTTTGTTTACAATGTGGCAAGTGCACGGAAGTATGTCCCGGAAAATTAGATATTCCGCAGATGATTTTGGAGCTGCGTAATCGCATGGGAGAAAAAGATGGGCTCCCAATAGCTCAAAAATTTGCTTTGGATGTTGTGTCAAATCGGCGACTATTCCATTCGATGTTACGAATTGCTTCTGTTGCTCAAAAGCCATTCACAAAAGGGCAGCCCGTGATTCGTCATTTACCTATGTTTCTCTCTGGGCTCACGGAAAAGAAAAGTTTACCTGCGGTTGCCAAAGTTCCCTTCCGCGATGTATTCAGAAAGGTCGAGCAAGTAGTGAAGAAACCAAAAGGTAAGATTGCACTCTATGCTGGTTGCCTAATTGATTTTGTCTATCCAAAAATCGGTGAAGGGGTTATTGTTGCTCTCAATGAAAAAGGATATGAAGTCGTATTCCCTGAAGGACAATCTTGTTGCGGTGCTCCGGCAACGTACATGGGTGATCGCAAAAATGCGCGGAAGTTAGCAGTCATGAACATCGAAGCCTTAGAAGCAGAAAAGGTTGATTATGTTGTCACCGCATGTCCAACCTGTACCCATGCCCTAATCGACAGTTACAAAGAACTCGTCCAAGATGATCCAGCATTATTAGCCCGCGCCGAAGAGCTGAGCGGTAAGTCCAGAGACTTCTCCAAATTGTTATTTGACTTAGGAGGCTTATCAGCTGGCGGTGATGGCGTACCTATGAAAATTACGTACCACGATTCCTGTCACCTGAAACGATCCATGGGCGTTTTTGCTGAACCAAGGAAAATTCTATCAGAGACAGCAGGGGTACAGCTCATTGAGATGAAGGAATCGGATCGGTGTTGTGGTTTCGCCGGCTCCTACTCGATAAAATTCCCAGAGATCTCAGGCCCCATCTTGTATAGAAAAATGAAAAATATTGAAGAGACGGGTGCAGACTTTGTTGTCGTAGATTGCCCAGGATGTTTAATGCAAATCTCTGGCGGTTTAGATAAGAAAAACCCTAAAATTAAAGTTCTGCACACGGCTGAACTTCTTCTGGAGAAAAGAAAAAGGGCACAAAAAAAGAATAAGAAGTAGTCAGTTCGATAATATTAGTAAAAGAATGACATTTTTCTACCGAGGATTTTGGAGGCACCACCGAGAAGTAAGCTAAAGGAAGCAGACAACCTCTGATTCGGAAGGTAGTAAGGCAATGTATTGCCCCGAAAGCGAGCGAAATCGCATTGATGAAAAAGGTTGCCCTTCTTAACTTTCTAAAGGAAATGGTTCTATCCTAATGTTCCTGCAGCACCTTAGGATAGGAAGTCTCGGGATTGCACCTCTGTAAGGCAGAGCGGATCGTTGCAAGCACTGAGAGCTAGTTAAGTGCCTCAAGGGATAATTCTCCCATGGGGCCTTTTTTTACCAACCAGCTTGGGTTTGATGATAGAAATATTAATCGCTTCATGAAAGGAACGTCTCAAGTACGAGGAGGAATTCGTAAGGAAAAGGAGAATATATAGTATTGAGCCAGAACAATGAATAGTTCTGTGTTTGAGACCTCAATAGGAGGACACGAGCGTGATTCAAGCAATTCTCTTTGACATAGTGGGAACGTTGACAAAGGTAGATGGGGCCGATTTTATTCGTAATTATCTTGGGATTCTAGCCCCTCGCTTTGCCCATCTTCTCCCCGCTGATAAGTTTTCTAAACAATTATTAAAATCCTTGGAAATTGCGAAAAATGAACCTAAACCTGGGCAGACAAATATGCAAACATTTTACGACGACTTTAGTAAAGCCACTGGTCAGTCATTCCAAACACTGCGACCAATTTTCGAGGAGTTTTACGAATCCGACTTTCCAACGTTGCGGTGCCTAGTCCAGGCTATTCCTCAAGGAGTAAAAGTCGTTGAGTATGCCATTCAACAGGGATTTTTAACTGCTGTCGCCTCAAATCCATTGCTGCCGTTAACCGCCATGCGAGAACAGGTTCGCTGGGCTGGACTTATGCCAGAACATTTCAAGGTTATTCCCGCCTTAGATAACTTTCATTATTGCAAACCCCATCTCGGGTTTTTTACAGAAGTTGCGGAAAGTCTTGGTGTTAAACCTGATAGTTGTTTGTTAGTCAGTGAACACAAAGAAGATATAGTTTGTACTGAACTGGGAATGAAGCTGTTTTTTGTAGGAACATTAGGACCTGAGATACAGACAGATTATGTAGGCCAGCTTGACGATCTCTTTCGTTTAATTAGTCAAGGAAATTTGTAATCCGTCTCAAGAAGGGAAGGATGAGCGTGGGAATACTTTGCCAGCACGTACTAAACAAAACGGTGAGACACGCGGAGCTACCGGTTCCATCAGTACGTATGGCTCTGTTATTCTATGAATTTTTTGACCGTTATAAAGAGTGGAAAATCGCTAAACGACAGGAATCAATTGGGAAACTTATTGTTTCATGCTTAGGGTTATGTATTTTATTTATTCCTTGGTTCTTGCCCGATATCGGGTTGAAGATAAGTTTTGTCGTGCTCATTCTATTTTGTTTTGCGACATGGTATTATTTTGAAGTACACGAGCGAGTGAGTCATTTATACGTAAATGTACATATTTTGCACCATCACTTAATTGGAAAACTCGAGGTAGGTTTTTGCGATCATGAGGAACCTTGTCATTGTGCTGAAAATTTCCGTTGCTATGTTTTAGAAAATTATAATATTATTTTGGATAAAGGCTCGTTAAGATAAGAGGGGTAGGGTCTCTCGGCTGAAAGTTGGCTAAAGTAGTAAGAAAATGCTAAAATAATAATGTAACGTCAAATTAATTAAAAAGGAGGTATTTACATGAAAAAGTATGTTTGTTCGGTTTGTGGCTATGTATATGATCCTGCAGTCGGAGACCCTGATTCAGGAATTGCTCCGGGTACCGCTTTTGAGGATATCCCAGATGATTGGGTTTGCCCAGTCTGTGGTGCGGGTAAAAGTGAGTTTGAAGTTACCGAGTAATTCTCGTGAGTATGCATCAGACCGCTTCGAAGCGAGGCGCTATTAGTGCGCAAAAACGAACGGTGTTAAAAGGGAAAAGCAAAATAGCTTTTCCCTTTGGTTTTATCCGTCAGACAGTATAAGTAGCGTTAAGTTTTCTTTATCCTAAAGTTCCATGATAGCAGCTTCATCTCGATCAAGTTTCTCCATGCATACTTTTAGGCGGGTTCTTAAGGCAGAATCGCTTATGGCCTCGCGCATCTGGCGCATGAGATCAATGGTTCGCCGAAAAACGCTGATGATATCTCCCTCATCAAGGTTGCATAAAGCTTGAACCTCGACAAATGTTCTGCCTTGACTCCAAGCATAGGTAAGCCCAGCGACTCGTGGGTCATATCTAATAGCATCTTGTCCACAAATACTTTGGATGTATTCAGAAATTTCTTTGACAGGTGTTGAATCAAAGACTGCAACACGTTGAAACATATCATTTTTCCTTGCTTCGAAGTCGATGCTTGAAAGCATCGCATTGAGTTGATCATCATCAAGTTGAGGGAAAACATCGGAGTATATTAATTCGGTTACTAGGAGCTCTTGAACATAAATATGACTTGCACAAGTACCACGAGGTAACAGTTCATCTTCGCGCAAATACCCTAATTGGCGGAGATGATTTTTCTTGTATTCAAATTCGTGGAGAAAAGCATGTTCTTCAGGAAGGCCCGCTAGAGAATTTTGAAGATCTTTATGCCGTTGTTGCAGTGCTAAGTAGGCCTTGCTTTGATCCTTGCAATTCTCTTGCTGTTCAGCGAGGCAACTTTTTGGAGAGTTGGATAACAATTTTTCCCAGGTGCGAATTTTACGGGCCATTTCCCGCCCGTACACGCGGGTTTGTTTGCGGGGGCCTAGTGCCCTAAATGTCTTTCGGAGTCTCTCTAATTCCTTCCGTTTGGGATGATGTTTTAACGGGCAGTTAAACGATCCAACCTCTTCGCAAAGATGATGTTGAGTTCCTTCAAGTTGGAGCTGGATTTGAGCTAATTCTGTGCGCAGGTTCTTGGAACTAAGTTGGTAGCTATAGGCGGCAAAACTTTTTTGAAAGTAAATTTCAATTTGTTCATGAGTTAAAGTTGCTGTGAGATTGAGAACCGTATTATAGGTCAACCTAAATTGGCTGGTGAGAGGTTCAAGGCGATTTAACTGGAATTTTGGCGGGGGACTCTTTTCCATATAGGCTAAGTCAACGAGGGCAAACGAAAAGCCTTTTTTATCAAGCCCGCGTCGCCCGGCACGACCGGACATTTGGAAAAATTCGTGATTGGCAAGTGGGCGAAAATTGCGTCCATCATATTTATTGAGTGAGTCAAAACAAACGGCTTTGACGGGATAATTAATTCCAACGCTAAATGTTTCTGTGCAATAGAGTACTTTGATTAGTCGTTCTAAGAAGAGTTCTTCGACAACTACTTTTTGGGAGGGAAGTAAACCAGCATGATGGTAAGCAATTCCTTTGGAGCACAAACGCTTGAGTTGGCGTGTGGAAGATGACCAGTCAGCTTCTGCCCCAAAGTGTTGAATAAATTTCTCCTCAACTCTCTGGCGTTCCGGAGACCTCAGATAATTGGCAATCGTAGCTAACTCCATGGCTTTTAAGGCGCATTGTTTGCGGCTAAAAACAAAGAAAAGTGCAGGAAGATGGTCACGCTGAATCGTCCGGATGAGGTCTAAGTGAGTGGTTGGGCCAAAGGGGTTTTCCTCGTTAATACGATCTTTGAGTTTCTGGCGATAATAATGCCAGAGTTGATCATAATTTACCAGGCCAGTATCCTTAGTGTAGTAAAAGTACTCTAGAGGGACAACCCGTTCGGATTCTTCGATCAGAGCTACCTCTTCATGGCGGATAGATTTGATCCAATCCACTAAATGCTGAGCATTGGCGATCGTAGCACTCAAACCCAAGATCTTCATTTTCGCTGGCGCAAGAATAATAGACTCTTCCCAGACGGTTCCCCGTTCCTCATCGTTAAGCCAGTGAATTTCATCAAAAACAATGTGGGATACCTGCTCAAGATTAGGGTCTTCCGTGATGACTTGGTTGCGGAATACCTCAGTCGTCATAATGAGCAAGGGCGCAGTCGGGTTTAGGACGACATCTCCAGTCATGATACCGACCACATCTTCGCCGAACTGTTTTTTGAAGTCCCTGTATTTCTGATTGCTTAACGCTTTGATGGGTGCTGTATAGATCACTCTTAAACGTTCATTCATAGCTTTTTCTATTAAATAATCCGCCACAAGTGTCTTGCCAGTACCTGTCGGGGCAGCTACAATGACTGATTTTCCGGCATCAATGGCATCTAATGCCTCTTCCTGAAACGAATCAAGGGTGAACTCGTGATAGGTGCGCTTAGACATGTTAGTCAGCTCGTTTCTGATGTCATTTTACTTATTTTAACAAAGTGGTGAATAATGGTCAACTTTCGCTGGGAATGGTCTGAATGATCCCTTGGTTCCATATGATGAACAAGAGACAAGGCTAAGGGGGAATCAGTAGTGTCTTCGTTGCGATTTGATATTGAGCAGGCCATGGGACTCAAGTTTCCGGAGCGAAACGGAGAGGCGATAGTACGGTTTGAGGAATCCGTGGAGATTCCCCGTGCAGCGGAAACGTTAATGCGTGGGTTATATCATGATCCAGAGCGTGTGCGCCAAGGATTCAAATTATTGCATCAAGAAACAGGATCTTTGATTGATATTCTAATGCCACGGCGCTCTAAGTTACGAGAATGGGCCGATTTTCTGCCGGAACGCCCTAAAGACGCGGAAGCGTTCTTAAAAGAAACGAAAGAGCAACTTTTAATCAGAGAACAACGTTTGGTTCAAGCTGAGCGAGAATTAGTGGGTCAACTCCAAGAGAGTGGGTTAGAAGACGTATTCCCAATCCCACTGGCTGCTTTTGGAATTTGTACCTATCGAGATCCCTGTGTGAAAGTCTTTCTCAAGCCTTTAGGCCGGTTTGCGGAAATTCTCCAAATAAATCCCGAAGTTTTACGCCAGGCTGTACGCATTCATTTCTTGTTTTTACTCCTTTTAATCTCAGGAGAAGATTTAGATGGGCAAGGATATGTTCGAGGGGGGGAGGAGGAGGAGGTTACCCATTGGCTTGCGAGTGTTTATACGACGCGATATTTAAAAAGCCAATCAATAGAACTGATACAATGTTATCAAGAATGGATAAAAGTATGGGGAGGGAAAACGCCGAACCAAAGCATAATTAACGAACGTGCGTGTGAAAAGACACGTGCAGCTCTGATTTTCTGGAGGCGTCAGTTGAACATAGGCTGGGAAGAGTGTTGGCACATTATCAACCAGTTGGAAAGGCCTGAAAGCTCCAACTTAATGGGATTTAATTAGGGCCATTCGGCTAGTTCGTTGGGCTTGATAATTTCCAACCGATCATCAACTAGTTTCAAGATTCCGGATTTTTTCCAACCGTTAATGGCTCGGTTGACATATTCACGGGACGTACCGATCATACTGGCTAGATCTCGATGAGTAAGTGAGGCATCGACAAAAATAGGTTGTCCGGGATTAAGGGCAGGTTGCGCCAGACGAAGAAAAAGAGCGGCCAGAATTCCTGCCGTAGAGCGATTGGTTAAGATCCGTATGAACTCTTGGGCCAGTCTTAAGCGTCGGCTCAAAGTGCGAATGAGAGCCATAGATAGAGCGGGATTGGTTTCTAAGATACGGGGCATGACCTCATTATGTAGGACCAAGAGGGTGCTGTCTTGCAGGACTTCCGCGGTCGAAGGATATGGACCGGCTTCAAGGAGTAAGACCTCAGCGAAACAATCATAAGGGCCACACCAATCGAGAATTTGTTCCTCACCTTCCAGTGTCGATTTACTGAGTTTAACTTGCCCGGAAAGGAGAAAATAAACAGTCGAACCGATTTCTCCCTCAACAAACAAAAGTTGCCCGCGACGGTAATGGCGCTCTTGTAAATGAGGAAGCAAGGGAGCGACATCCTCAGAGGTTAAAGACGAAAACAGAGAAAAGCGACGTAGTTCTTCAGGCTCAAGCACGTAGAGGCCTCATTTCTAAGTGAGCACGATGCACCGTGCCCATACTTTATTGACGATCAAAAAAACATGCTGTAATAACATGCTATAATATACTGAGTTAGAAATTGAGGAGGACTTTAAACTTTCACAGTATGCCATCAAGAACCATACACTAGAAAGGAGTGGGGAGGAATAAGAGATGAATGACATAGAATTCACTCCGGTTCGCATGCAACCAGTTATCAACACCCCTTTGCGTGTCCTAGTATTATTTGTATTAGCCGTATTGACTGTCATCATTGTTCTAAATGCGGTCTAATTGCCTGTTAGGTGTGGTCGATTGGGTGAGAGGGAGTAGCGCTAACTTGTTGGATAGCACGGACAACCTCCGCCATAACACGGGCTTGGTCTGGGAGATTGTGGGATTCCCATTGCGTTATTATTTCGCCCCGTAAAGAAACATAATAGCGTGGAGGCAAACGATTTAAGGCAAGTGCCATAATATCAGCCTGACAGAGTTCACATGAGCAGGGGATGCTATGGTTGCGAAGGTAATCCTGGAGCGCTTGATGGACAATAATTTCCGTATGATTACTAAGCTCATACATGGGTTTTTCATCTCCTTTGTATTTCTAAGTTGATTTTAATGATAAGGGTTAATTGATTAAAGAACAAGTAGTTATTGGAAAAGAGCATCCCCTCGCGAAGATGCTCTTCTTGGTTGTTCAAAAAAGAAGTAAGCTTATCTTTTGAGTTTGCTAGTTACCTCTTGCCAGAAACGACTTGTTTCATAACCAAGGCGCCAAATGGCTATGCCCCTCAAACGATAATTCTTAACAAAGCCGAGACGAAGCTTTGCGGAAAGTTCATTTTCATACCATATTGTATGTTTCACATGTCCTCGCCAATAATAAAAATAGGGTTCTACTGCTTGGTCAGACCAAAGAAGGCGTGCTTTGGTTTGATCGACTAATTCTGGAATATCGCGCATTGAGACCATAGCAGTAGGTTCATTGGACCAATCGTAACCATAGACAGGAATTCCTAACAATAGTTTTTCGTGCGGAATATAGAGGCTGGTATAGTCGAGGGTTTCGGTCATCCAGGGTAAACTTGCTATGGGACCGGGCGAACCACCTGAGAAATGTTCGTCATAGGTCATTAAGGTAATCAAATCGCATAACCGCCCAATTCCAGCAAAATCATAGCCTGGAGCTTCCCGTTCCGAACGTTTGGCAGGGATTGCAATAGTTAGAAGTAGACCTCGGTCATGTAATGTCACCTTTAGGGATTCCAGAAAGGTGAGGAAAGGAATTCGGTACGGGGCTTCTACGCCTTCGAAATCGACATGTACTCCGGCTGCAGTATCCGGAAGCAAATCCATCATGTGGCGAATGCAATCACGCTGGGAAGCGGGGGTAGACAAAACAGAACGTATGGGTTGAGGATCGAAGGTTTTACCATTAAAATTATGGAAGAGAATAAGAGGAGCGGTGCTTTGAGCTAAAGCTTCTTGAAGCGCGAGGTCATTAATCTGACCAATGAACTGCCCATCGGGCTGGAGCTGAAAAGCAAAGTCTGCATAGGCATCAATGTGGGAGCTATGTTCTCGAAGTGAGTCAATTGCACGCAAATCCCCCTGAAAATCCTCGGAGACATAACCGAGTATCCATAATCGCTTGTCTATAAGACGTCGTGCAGCAGGTGTCCAATTTGAATTCAAACAGACCTCCTCCTCATGTAGCAATACTCCTATGATAAGATATGAGAAGAAAGAGAATTAATTTTCCTTTTTTCAAAGGTAAAATACGGTAAATGAAGGACAGCGATTGCAACAAGCTGTGCGTAAATTGGTTTTGTCAGGCTGTAGCAGGCTTTAAAAGAATTTAGGAATAGGTCCGGCGAAGAGGGGGTGACTAAGATGGAAAAAGTACTTTTAATTGCTACCGGTGGAACCATTGCTATGCGTAAGGATGAGGCCGGGAAGGTAGTTCCGGCGGTAAGTGGCCTAGAACTAATTCAGAACTTACCTGAGCTTGCGCAGGAAGCCAACTGGGAAATTTGTGATTTCAGCAATGTTGCAAGTTGTAATATTGACCCTGAGCATATGAAAAGGTTAGCAAGGGAAGTTGAGCAGCATTTTTTAGATGATCCGCTATTAAAAGGCATTATTATTACTCATGGTACGGATACACTTGAAGAGACAGCTTATTTCCTGGATGTTGCTATAATTGATCCTCGACCTGTAATTCTTACGGCTTCCCAAAGAGACGCTTCAGAGAGTGATTCAGATGGCCCGCGTAATCTACACAATGCAATGCGCATCGCACTAGACCCCCGGGCGGTTAACCGCGGAGTTGTCATTGCACTTAATGAAGAAATTCATGCCGCACGTGATGTGCGTAAATTGCATACTAGTCATGTGGATGCTTTCCATTCGGGAGATATAGGGGCCTTAGGAAGTATCGATACGGGGGAAGTCATTTGGCATCGTAAAGCGGAACACACTATTAAACTTGGAGTTCCTAAGACATTAGCAAACGTCACGATTTGTAAGGCTTATACAGGTATGCCTGCGTGTATCCTGCGGGCGCTGGTTCAAGAAGAAACTGAGGCCTTGGTGATTGAAGCTTTTGGACGAGGCAATTTACCCCCCCAACTTATGAGAGAAATTTCTGACATTGTCGAGAAGGGCATCCCAGTCATAATCACGTCCCGATGTTTGTTTGGACGTACAGCACCTGTCTATGGATATCCGGGTGGGGGTGCAGATCTGGAAAGGGTTGGGGCTTGGTTTTCAACTGATTTATCAACCGAGAAGGTGCGTTTGTTTTTGAGTAATGCTTTAGGCCAAGGGATGGATAAGAGGGAATTAAGGCGGATCCTCGCCAATGGTGCCGTGAATATACTTTGAGATAGTCGTTTTATTATTTCGATAAGATCATTCAGACAGATTGATATACTTTGTGTGGTATTTATGTCATACAGCAATTACTTTGTAGAAAGTTTAGTTTGCTTCTAGGCATTCGCTCTGCTATACTAACCGTGTGCTTGTTAAGACATGGGCCTAACTAAAATTGGAATCCATAATTCTGACCTTATTCGGTGAACGGATGAAAATTAATGGAGGATCCCACGCGTACAAGGAACACCCAATAAGGAGGAGTTATCATGGCTCAAGACAAAACTTTAACATGCCGCGATTGTGGTCAGGAATTTGTATTTTCGGCTAGCGAGCAAGATTTCTATGCTGAAAAAGGATTCGAAAATGATCCGACTCGTTGCCCAGCTTGTCGTCAAGCTCGCAAGCAACAAACCGGAGGAGGCCGCAATAATTACGGCGGTGGTTTCGGTAGTAATGGTAGTCGTCCACAACGTCAAATGTTCCCTGCAGTCTGCGCAAATTGCGGTGTACAGACAGAAGTACCTTTCCAGCCTTCTGGGGAAAAACCTGTATATTGTCGGGATTGTTTCCAATCCATGCGCCGTTACTAAAAGAAAAATTTACAAAAGGCCAGAAGGGTAACCTTCTGGTCTTTTTTGGTATGTTTTAGAAAATATTCAAACTATTGAGGTTGAGTTTATTGCTGAACTGCAGCTACTAATTCCTATTGACAAGGTCGGAAAAGAATAGTATGCTATATACAAATGAGATAAGTTCTCAGTTACCGTTTTGGCACTTATACTGAGAACGGTTATCATTTAATAGGAGGGGTGAAGAATGGAACGCTTTTTAGGGGATTTAAAACCCGGAGAACGGGCGTGTGTTGAGCATATTGAAGGTGGGGGAGCGCTGCGTCGCCGGATGATGGATATGGGTATCGTCCCTGGGGTTGAGTTAGAAGTTGTACGTCGTGCTCCTTGGGGCGGACCACTTCAAGTTCGGCTGAAAGGTTACTATTTAGCGATGCGACGTGGGGAATGTGCCAAAATTATTGTCACGAAGCTTCAACAAGAACACCTGGAACATTCATTAGCGAGTCGTTAAAAGTTTAATATAGTCAAACCAATTACTGTTTTGCCGCTTAGGACGTAATTAAGGAGCGAATAGAGGGAGGCGGCCAAGCCATGAAAATTGCACTAATGGGAAATCCTAACGTTGGTAAGAGTACGGTTTTTAACGCCCTAACCGGTTCTAACCAGCAGGTTGGAAATTGGGCGGGAAAAACTGTTGAAAGAAAATCAGGCATAATCCAAAGAGCTAATCAGAAAATAGAACTGGTTGATCTTCCCGGAACCTATAGTCTGACAGCATATTCCCAAGAGGAGATTATTACACGCGAATATATTATCCGCGAAAAACCAGATGTCGTAATGGCGATGGTTGATGCTTCGAATATTGAACGAAATCTCTACTTAGTCCTGCAAATTTTGGAACTTGCGCCTCGCGTTGTTATCGGTCTAAATATGATGGATTTAGCACAATACGCTGGGATAACGATCCGAACTGCTGAGTTGGCATCGGCCTTAAATGTCCCTGTAGTTGAAATTGTTGCGGCCAAAGGGAAAGGGATCGAGGAATTTTTGACGGAAGCTATTCGGATCGGCAAGTTGGAACAAGATCCTGTACCCGGTGAAGTTTCTTATCCGGAAGAACTTGAACAAAAAATTCAGGCAATGGAAGGTCTGTTGGCGAATACTTCTTGGGCGACAAAGTACCCGCTACGCTGGTTGGCTCTTAAACGTTTAGAGAGAGACCCGGAAATAGGTCAAGAGTGGAGGACTAGCGCCTCAAAATCACGGAAAAGTAAAAATAAAGATTCTTGCTGTGATCCTGGAGATGCTGTAAGTTACGAGCTACAAGACACAGTAGCACTACCAGGCGATGAGCTGCTCCAGATATATGAGACAGAAGGGTGGAGCAAGGATCATTTTGAGATGGCCTTTGCGGACGCTAAATATAAATATATTTCTCAGATTCTCCCTAGGTTTAGAGCGCACGATAATCCCGCTCAACCCTCGTGGACAGATCGATTAGATCGTTGGGTTCTCTCTCAGATCTGGGGTTATCCGATTATGTTCGCAGTTTTGGCCATTGTGTTTTGGTGTTCTTTTGTTTTGAGTGCGCCTATCGGTGATGCTGTTTCGCGAGGTATGGCATGGGCTGCTGATATTGTCGTGAGTATATTGCAATGGGGTCACATACCAGACTTTGTCCAGAGTTTGGTAAGGGACGGGATCTTTGCAGGGGTTGGTGCTGTTTTAGCCTTTGTTCCTCAGATTGCTATATTCTTTGCCTTTTTTTCTTTTATGCAGGATAGTGGTTATTTAGCACGGGCAGCATTTTTAGGGGACCGATTTATGCAACTGATGGGACTGCATGGAAAATCATTTTTCTCTTTGGTTTCAGGTTTTGGATGTAATGTTCCGGGAATTATGGCGACTCGGACTCTGGAAGATCCTAAAGATCGTTTGATTACAATGCTCATAAATCCATTGATTCCCTGTGTTCCACGTTTAGGGGTCATGAGTGCTGTTGTGGCAGCTTTTTTCCCGGGTTACCGTGGATCTATCGTGATGCTGAGTCTTCTACTGATAAGCATGCTCCTGGTGATGTTCTCTGCGCTCTTCTTAAGAAGAGTTGTCAAGCAAACAGAACGTTCAGCTTTTGTTATGGAACTGCCTCTGTATCATATCCCTACCTTGCGCAATGTCCTGTTACCAACTTGGCAGAAAACTTACTCTTTTCTCAGAAGAGCTTGGACATTCATTTTAGTGGCATCGATTGTTGTCTGGGCGCTAAGCTCATATCCACAAGGGGTTTCAATGGACGCAACCTGGGCAGGGAAAATGGGAGGCTGGTTATCCTTTATTGGAGGGCCATTAGGATTTGATTGGCGGATCATGGTCGCGATCGTTTTTGGGTTTACAGCTAAAGAAACAACATTATCGACCCTTGGGATTTTGTACGGCGTCGCTGCAAATGCTTCACAGTCCATAGCACAAGCCATGACCGGAGCCATGACACCTTTGAGGGCGTTCACATTCCTCGTGGTTTATATGCTTTATATTCCTTGTCTCGCCTCCGTCATTACCACGTATAAGGAATCAGGAAGCTTAGGCTGGACAAGCTTTGGGGTCGCTTATAATCTAATTCTCAGTTTTGCCATGGGGTGGATTGTTTTTCACGGTGGAATGGCTCTTGGCTTTCAATAAAGCTTAAATAACCCTCTGGGGGGAATAATTATGCTAACTAGCATCATGACAATATTAGCACGCAAGGAATCATTATCAATGGCACAGCTAGCTCATGAAGTTGGTTGTTCAGTAAGAGAACTTGAAAGCGCCTTAGAGCAAATGGAACATATGGGATATATCCGTAACGAACAACTCGGCCAATCCTGTAGTTCGAGCTGTGGTGTCGATCGGGGAGGCAGTCAATGCGAAGGATGTGGGTTTGCATCGTCCGAAACTTACACGTTTTGGGTACTCACGGAGCGGGGACAAGCAATAGTAGACACGACAAAAAAATGAAATAAGAGGAAAAGGAAGGGATCATTTTATATGGTCCCTTCCTTTTCCCTAGACAAGGGGACAATGATCGCGTAATATTTAAGAGAATGTCAAATACTATTTAAAAATAGAGAATTAAATAGATAGGGAGATAAATTATGGATTTTGGCGGTAAAGATAAAGCAACTTATGTTAAAGAGACCTTTAATTCTATTGCGGGTCACTATGATTTGATGAATAGCTTAATGAGCTTGGGAATGGATAAACGGTGGCGAAGAATTGCAGTGGAAAGAGTTGGAGCAAAGCCCGGTATGCATATTCTTGATGTTTGCTGTGGGACAGGACAGCTCTCGCTTGAATTGGGGAAAATCGTTGGCATAGAAGGAAGTGTTACAGGATTAGACTTCTCTCAAAAAATGTTGGCTGTAGCTAAACACTCCTTAACACAGTCCCCAAATCAAGATTGTATCCAATTCGTCCAAGGGGATGCGATGGAACTTCCTTTTGCGGATCGTTCGTTTGACGGGGTAACGGTGGGTTGGGGATTGAGAAATTTACCGGATTTACGCCAGGGTATTAGAGAGATGGCGCGTGTAGTTAAACCCGGCGGAAAGGTTGTATCCTTGGATATGGCTAAACCAACGTTCCCTGTGTTTAAACAAGCTTATTGGATATATTTTGAAAAACTTGTTCCTTTGATGGGCAAAATATGGGCCCAAAAAGCGAGCGCCTATCAATACTTACATGACTCCGCTCGAGAATTTCCTGCGCAGGAAGAACTGGTCCGCATTTTTGCCCAATGTGGGCTCATAGAAACACGTTTTAATAATTTGGCTGGTGGTGTCGTCGCCATTGTTTCAGGCACAAAATCCAGAAATTAATGAGTTAAATTAAGGCTAGATCATTATGTTCGAAATACGATGATTGGTAAAAAACCGCCTATGGCGGTTTTTTATTTTGGATATCTAAAGCCTACTCTATGTATTCATACAACATTCAATAATACTCTGCATGGTTTTTAGCCTAGATGTTCATACTATCTTTGTTAAGAAAACTCATTAACATTATAGGAGGGGCTAAAGTATGAAAGTGCGTGAAGTAATGACAAGCTCAGTTGATTGGGTTACCCCTGAAACTTCAGTTGTGGGGGTTGCACAGCTAATGAAGAAAGATGACGTCGGTTCGATTCCAATATGTAAGGCCAATGAATTAGTTGGAATCATAACAGACCGAGATATTGTTCTAAAAGTTGTCGCGTCGGGGAGAGATATCAATAAAACCTTGGCGAAGGATATTATGAGTACGGATATTAAAAGCGTGACCTCTAATCAAGATGTGCATGAGGCTGCTGATTTAATGTCAAAGTATCAAATCAGAAGGCTACCAGTCGTGGAACATGGTAAATTATTGGGGATTGTAGCCATCGGTGACTTGGCTATCGAAAAAATCCACATTAATGAGGCAGGAGATGCACTCAGCGATATTTCACAAGGCCCTGCTCACCATTAAGATTGAGATAAGAGGTGAATGTAATTGGGTGACTTGCGTGAGCGCATCGACTTAGGAATCTGGGGAATGTTTCGTACTGGCTGGTGGGTCGTTCATGTGGTAGGTGTAGTTGTTGTCGGTTATATCGGTTATTGGCTTGCTAGGATGTAATTAATCTTCAATGATAATAGTAAAACCTACAATAGCGTTGTGAAAATTCACAACGCTATTGTAGGTTTCATGATACAATTATGAAAAATGAGGCACTCGTGATAGGAGCAAGCGAGTGTGAATCTTAAACAGGGGATGTAACAATGGAAGACTTTTATACATTAGCTCAAACGACCACGGGTGAACAAGTAATCGACAAATCTCGCTTTATTGGAATTGCCGTACCTCTGACTTCACTAGAACAAATAGAACGGGCTCTCCAAAAGATTCGCGAAGATTACCCAAACGCGCGTCATTACGTCTATGCCTATCGATTGCACGACGGATTTATTGAAAAAGCGTCCGACGACGGCGAACCGCAAGGGACTGGCGGACGCCCTGTACTCGATATTTTACAACACAGGAACGTTTGGAATGTTTTATTGGTTGTTGTAAGGTATTTTGGTGGGATACTCCTTGGGACAGGGGGACTATCTAGGGCTTATCGTGGAACTGCGCGGCAAGTTATAATTGAGGCTGAATTAATAAAATTAACTCATTATGAGGTATATGTATTAAGTGTACCCTACGTTTGGTTTGAACTGCTAAAATATCAATTCAATCAACATACTTGGCTTATTCATAAGGAAGAATTCGGTGAAATGATTAAGCTTCTTGTTCATGTGCCTGAACAAGAAACCGAGGTATTCAAAAAGTGGATAGATGATTTTACTAGGAAACAAGTTTATTATGAGGATTGCGGAAGTGCTTGGGTGTAGAAAAGGTTGCAAAAAAAAGAAAGGAATGTCGTATTTTGGGAAAGTGAATTAAATCACTTTCTTTTTTGATTTTGACCTGTTATATTATAAATGATGACGCATCATAGTTGAATATGATACATCATCATAGTTAAATATGATGCATGCGAAAGGGGCGTTGTTTATGCTGGCTTGGATTTTAGTAATGATAATCGGAGGGTTTCTTGTAGGATGCGCTACAGTCATTACAACTTCATGTTATCAATTGATAAGGTCGGTTTTCCGAATTCCTAGTAAACGAGGGCCGTTGTCTAGAGTTATTGAAGCATAGTTTACAAGAATAATTATTTAGCCTAGCTTAATACTAGCAGAAAAGCGCCACTTCTTTGAAGAAATTGTGGTGCTTTTCTCGTTACAGGATAGGGTTACGCTCCATTTTTTTGAATAAGGACGATTTCCCTAGTGAAATTTTACTAAGACCTTTCAAATCTATAGTGTAAAGAAGAAGGAGAAACAAGACTTCTGTCGAATCTAAACTTAGTATTGTACAGGATGAAGGGGGGAACCCATATTCTGGCTTATGAAATTATCGTTTCTCTAGGAATTATTTTTTTGATAATATTTTTGACTTGTCGAGCCCAAGTGTTAGGATTAACCAAAAGGAAAGCACTTTTGTTAGCCTTATTTTTATGGGCAGATATCGAATTGTTTCCTTGGGCTTTTCGGTCAGGAAGGCTGATTTATTGGATTTTGTCCCTAATTATTCTGGTTATTTCGGGCACGATATGGTCAGTAGTGCAAAAAGCTAAGACGCAAGACAGGGTCTTAACTTCCAAAATTAATGTACATACAGAAAATCGTGGTATTGCAGAAATCACTTCAGAAGCAATCGATACATTTAAAGCAGTCGAAGCAGTTGAAGCAGTTGAAGCAGTTGAAGCAGTTGAAGCAGTTGAAGCAGTTGAAGCAGTTGAAGCAGTTGAAGCAGTTGAAGCAGTTGAAGCAGTTGAAGCAGTTGAAGCAGTCGAAGCAGTTGAAGCAGTAAAAGCAGTAAAAGCAGTTGACGTAGTCAGAGAGGCTGAAGCAATTAGCATTGAAGGTTCTGTCGCTAATGAGGAATTTACCATATTGATGCTCATTGATGAATTAATTGATTTAGGATTCAAAGAAAAAAATTCAGAGAACTTTGAACAGGCAGTATTTTATTTTTCTTGGGCTTTATCTCTGGATCCAATGCCTGATTTGGCTTTCTATTTAATTATCGACTGCTATTGGCTTTGGAACAATCTGGGGGTGCGTGATTATGCGCTAACTCAGTTGCAAGTATATGCCCAGAAGTACCTACCGCAATTCAATACTCAACTTCGTTATCAGTTTGAGACTTGGATGACAAAAGAAGATCTACACAAAATTTTAGAATAATAATTAGGGAGGCTAGTTCGCCTATGAAGCCAACACAGGAAATTATCGGTTTGCGTATTATCAGTATTTCGGATGGAACTCAAGTGGGAGTTGTGAAGGACCTTGTTCTAAATCCGCAGAAGAAAACGTTAGATTTCATGATCGTTGATCAACCCTCTGATTATTTGGGAGCAAAGATCATTGCGTTCAAGGACATCCTAGGTCTTGGGGAGTTTGCAATCACCATACCCCATCCTGGAGTTATTCAAGATGTCGCTCAAAATACTGAAGCTCAGGATTTATTAAAGCAAGACATTCGGGTTTTAGGAACCAAGGTATTGACAAAAAAGGGGCAGCTCATCGGAGCAGTGACAGAAATACTTATCGATGAGGAAACAGGTCAAATCGCTGCTTGTCTTTTTGAATCAGATAGCCAAATCCGTGAAATCGGTGCAGAGCAAGTTATTACTTTAGGCAAAGAGTTACTTATCGTTGAAGAGGTCCAGGCGGTTCCAAACGAACAGGGTGAGGAACCTAGCGATGAAGATCGAACGCCAGACATAACGGATTTAATTGAAGATTCTGTAGGAGAACTGGATTTTGTTGGAGAACCAGAACTTGTCGAAGAACCTGAATTGATCGCAGAACCCGAATCTATCGAAGAACCTGAGTCAGTTGAAGAACCAGAACCTGTTGGAGAACCAGATATAGGCTTTAACCTCTTTGAACAACGCCAACTGCAATATTTTATCGGCAAAATGGTGGGGAAAGATATCGTTCTTGATAATGGTGAAGTTCTGCGGGCGGGAGAGCGGATTACGCCTAACATTGTTACGCACGTTACGACTCGACGTACTTTAATGGAAGTTACCTCCCATTTACAGAAAAACTAGGCAAGAAGAAAAATTAAAGACTATAGCTATTAGGGTGGCTAAAAAAGAGACTCCCTAATAGGAGACTACGCAATTGCTTAGCCTCCTATTAGGGAGTTAATCTATCAGAGGTCGAAGTAACAAGTTAAGACATCCGCAGGCTGATTGTTCAAGTTTGAGAGTGTTATATATACTGATAAATGAGTTTTGCAGCCACTAACAAAGACATGGTGATAAAGATCGGCTTAACAAGTTCTGCGCCATGTCGTAGGGCGAGTCTTGTTCCTACTTGAGAACCTAAAATCATGAAGAGGGCCATTGGGATACCAAGAGACAAAAGGATCTTTCCATTCCAGGCAAAGAGGAGGAGCGAGGTGAAGTTGCTCGTGAAATTTAAAACTTTAGAATTTGCTGAGGCCACGACGAAATCGAAGCCGAAGAGAGCGATGAAAGAAAAGATAAGAAAGGACCCCGTTCCCGGACCAAAAAATCCGTCATAAAATCCTAGAGCAAGGGCAAAGAGACACCCTGCAACTAGATGAAGTGAATCGAGCCCCTTGAATTTATTCTCCAGCCCTAAGTTTTTATGCAGCAGGGTATAAATTCCCACCAATAAAATCAAGACTAAGACAGCTTTACTTAAAAACGCAGAGCTGACACTGAGAACCGTCCATGCGCCAAGGAGTGCACCGATTAAAGTTAAAGGAATTTGCCATTTTACCAGCGGGAAGTGAACTTTACCGGAGCGGGCGAACGTAATGGAACTATTTAAAGAAGCCATGGATGCCGAAAATTTATTCGTTCCAAGGGCAAGGTGGGGGGGGACGCCGACTATCAGTAAGGCGGGAAGGCTTATCAGTCCTCCTCCACCAGCAATTGCATCGACCGCCGCGGCCAAGAACCCTAGTGTGCAGATAATGAAAAGATGTAGCCACATTGTTTTAATACCTCACTTAAGAAAATTTGTCTTTTATAGTATACCCCCTAGTTGCGTACTCGTCATTATTTTCAGGCGTCGCGAGATTGAGAGAAAGCAATAAAATCAGATAGAATGATATAATATAGGGATACAAACTGGTGGAAAAGCATACAATTTTTATTCGGGAAGTTTTAGGCTAACCACAGTGGAGGGTTTAAGATTGTTACAGATTAATTCCGATGAATCTCAATTCATTTTTGAGGCTTTAAAGAAGAAGTTCCCCGATGCCCGCTGTGAACTCGAGTTTCACACTCCGTTTGAACTTTTGATTGCGACAATATTATCTGCGCAATGCACCGATGAGAGGGTAAATATTGTCACTGCCGCCCTGTTTGCCGAAACGAATACCCCTGAAGCGATCATTGCATTAGGGCAAATTGAACTTGAAAATAAAATTCACTCCCTAGGCTTATATCACAACAAAGCTAAAAATATTCTCGCGGCTTGTAGAGTACTTGTTGAGAACTTCGCTGGACAGGTACCTGAGGAAATAGCTTCCTTGAGACAACTTCCGGGCGTGGGCCGTAAAACCGCCAATGTTGTTGCCAGTAATGCGTTTGGAATTCCGGCCTTTGCAGTTGATACGCATGTATTTCGTGTCGCTCATCGTTTAGGGTTAGCCTATGGTAAGACACCTGAAAAGGTTGAGGAGGAACTAATGCAGGTTTTTCCGAGAGAACAATGGACATTGCTCCATCATCTTTTGATCTTTCTGGGGAGACGAATCTGTGTTGCGCGGAAACCGAATTGTGAAAAATGTCCACTCACTCCTGTTTGCAAGCTGTATCTTTGTGGCGAGCTTTTGTGTTAAAATGTATTTCGGAACACGAAGAAGGTATCTAAAACGTTATAAGTAAAAAGAATAGGATTGGCCCTGCAATCAAAAAATAGAAAAGGGTGATTGTGATGAAATACGTTCGCTTCATGAACCGTGAAAACGAGATGAGGTATGGGATTATCGAAGGGGAGAACGTACGGCTTCTGGACGGAAATTTCCTTGATTCTAATAGTAAACCGACTAATACTTTGTTTCCCATAGATGGGGTCACCTTGCTTGCGCCTGTAGAGCCGAGCAAAGTAATCTGTGTCGGGCTCAATTACGCCTTGCACATCCAAGAGATGAACCATACATTACCGGAAGACCCCGTAATTTTCCTGAAGGCACCAACCTGCGTTATTGGTCCAGAGGCGGAAATTATCTATCCTAAAATCAGTCAGCGGGTGGACTATGAAGCAGAACTTGCTGTGATTATTGGAGGTACCCTGAAGGACGTCACAGATGAAGAAGCAGCCAAGGCAATCTTTGGATATACGTGTGCTAATGACGTTACTGCCAGAGATTTGCAAAAAAAAGATGGTCAATGGACCCGAGGAAAATCATTTGATACGTTTTGTCCAATTGGTCCGTGGGTCGTAACCGACATTGATCCGAGCAATTTAGATATTCACCTTATGCTCAATGGTGAAGTAAAACAGTCTTCCAATACCCAGTATTTTATAACTTCGGTGCCAAAACTTGTGAGTTTCATTTCTCAGGTCATGACGCTCTATCCCGGAGATGTAGTGCTGACTGGTACGCCCGAAGGGGTCGGTCCGATGCAATCAGGGGATGAAGTTATTGTTAAAATTCAAGCTATTGGGGAATTACACAATACGTTAATCTAAAATGTTGAGTATGGATCTTGAACGGATATATCTAAATCTAATTTTGGTCATTAATGTATATGGGGGTACTCGCATGATTCGCATTGGACATAACCCGAATACTAATATGTTACCTATGTTCTATTTTCTCCAGGGAGATCATCCTCTACTGGAGTTTGTCACAGCCGAACCCACGGGACATAATGTTATGTTGGCTGACGGACGGATTGATATGGCTCCGATTAGTGCATTTTCATATGGAGAACATTGGCAAGATTATGCGATGCTGCCTAACCTTTCGGTTTCTACCAAAGGAAGAGTTGGGTCGATCCTCCTATTCTCTAAAGTTCCGCTGCAAGATTTGGACGGCTTAACCGTTGCGCTAACAAATACATCTGCAACATCTGTAAATCTGACTAAGATTTTGCTCCACCATTACTACGGCGTAACGCCAAGGTATCTGACAATGCCCTCTGATCTTGAAGGTATGTTTGCCAAAGCGGATGCGGCGCTTCTGATTGCAGATGCGGCCATTCATGCAGCGCTTCTTCACCCTGATTGCTATATTTATGATCTGGGCGAAGAGTGGCTTCATCATACCGGTTGTTCCATGACGTATGCTGTTTGGGCTTTTCCCAAAAGACTGATTTCGGAACGAGAGGAAGAGGTAATGACAGTCTATCGCTTACTCCTGGACGCAAAGGCGAAAGCACTTGCCAACCTTGAAGATATCGTTAAGACATGTCAAACTATGCTTGGTGGAACGCTGGATTTCTGGAGGGATTATTTTAGCCAGTTTAATTATGGCTTAGATCAAACTTTGATCTCAGGGCTTCAGAAATACTTAGATTTGTGTTTTGAGCTGAAGCTATTGCCAAGCCGTCCTGTTTTCAAATTTTGGCCAGAGGAGTGAAGTATGGGTTGTTGGGTGTATCTGGCACGATGTGGTAATAATACGATCTATACGGGAGCAACGACCGACCTCTTCCGGAGGGTACGAGAACACAACAGAGGTGCTACACGAGGCCATGGAGCAAAATACACGGCCTCACGTCTGCCTGTTTCCTTAGCACAAGCTTGGCAGGTAGATACGTGGAGTAATGCTCTTAGGTTAGAATATGCTATTAAAAAATGTGCACGAACAGAAAAAGATCTCTTGATTAAGCAACCGGAACGAATTTACCAACTTGCCGAGCGGCGTAAGCTCGACTTTCTAATTTCAGAGGTTTCTGGAGATTTACTGCAAGAGACAGAAGCGAAGTATCTGACGGAGCCTTTACAAGGGAATGAAGGGTAGTAGGGAGTGTAAGAAGTGTCAATATTTAAAATAGCGTTAGTTGCTCATGATGAAAAAAAAGCTGAAATGATTGAATTTGCTAAGTCGCATAAAGCTCTTTTGTCACAGTGTGCATTGACTGCAACTGGAACAACGGGGAAATTAATTCAACAACATACCGGATTACCGGTGAATGCGCTTTTGTCGGGTCCGATTGGAGGAGATCAACAAATAGGGAGCTTAGTTGCTACACAAATGTTAGATATGATTATTTTCCTGCGTGATCCATTAACAGCGCAGGCCCATGAACCGGACATCTCTGCCTTATTACGAGTTTGTGATGTCCATAACATCCCTTTGGCAACAAATCGGCAAAGCGCAGAGATTCTAATGGCTCATGTAAAGCAATGTTTGGAAGGGGGTGAGAACCATGCCAATTGTACAAGTTGAGTTATTGGAGGGCCGTACACTCGCTCAAAAAAGAGTACTTGTTGAGAAAGTCACTCAGGCCATCGTGGAATCCATTGGAGCTCCTGCAGAAAAAGTGACAATTATCATTCGTGACATGTCAAAGGAAAATTACGCCAAAGCGGGAAAGCTTGCCAGTGACGAATAGGGCTGGGCAAAATGATAGTTGTCAAGCAAAGTTAAAGCAAAGTGCGGAGAGGAAACCCCTCTTCGCACTTTGCTTTACGTAATTAAGCTTTAGACCTCATAAGCACTACCTCCCATGAATTCTCTTAAAATTGAGTTAAAGGGGACTTTAGAGATGTCTAAGGGATCAAAAAATGAGAGCAGAGTTAAAAGCTGAGTGGCCGTTTTATAATGAGGGCATTCGGCTGTAATAGAGCTCAACAAATGTTCAGCAGAGGGACGGAGGGCATTGAGTTCGTATAATAAGCTAGAGTTAAACATCACATTGGACTCTTCCTGATGAGGAAAGATATTGCTATTCTCCCCTCGCCGGACACTTTCCCATTGGGCTAAAGTTTGTTCAGGCTTAATCCCACGGAATTTATCGTCCCGAACGAGCCTACGGATGAGTCGAACTTGTGTGGTGGGGACCCTAGTATAGGCGTCAATATTAAGTTGAAAAAGGGCACTAACATAGATTTTAAACATTTGATTCCGATCAAGTGAAGGTGCCAAACGAGGATTTAGAGCGTGGATCCCTTCAATAATAAGAATTTCATCGGAACTAAGTTGCATGTATTTACCAGTGGGAGATCGCCGACCGCGTACAAAATCAAAGATCGGTGTTTCTACATCTATCCCTCTAATAAGTGCCTTTAAATGGGCATCAAGTAAGGGTAAATCAAGGGCTTCTAAGGACTCAAAATCGTATTGTCCCGTGGTATCGCGGGGAGTCTCTTCCCGTGATAGGAAGTAATTGTCGAGTGACAGGGCAACCGGGCGTAGGCCATTGACGCGTAGTTGGGTTGACAGTCGTTGGGCAAATGTCGTTTTACCCGATGAAGAGGGCCCGGATATTAGGATTACACGAACGTCTCGTCGTTGCTCAAGGATCCTGTCAGCAATCGAGGATATTTTCTTTTCATGTAAGGCTTCAGCTAAATAAATTAAATCTTGTGAACACTTGGCGGTTATAATAAGATTAACATCTTTAACTTTAGACAGGTGTAAGTTTTCTAACCAACGTTGAGCTTCGGAAAAGGTTGAAGAGAGTTTTTCGGGAGGAACAAATGGGTAAATCGTCTCTGGATGATTAGCATTAGGAAAGTGCAGAATGAAACCCGGTGGAAAATGGATCAGTTCAAAATATTTTAATGATCCAGCTCTATCAAGGGGCGGGTAGAGCGTAGTAATCTCATGATTATCTATAAGGCAATGATATAGAAGATCTTTCCCACTCTCATAGGGGATTGCTTGGTCAGCCATTACCCAGTTTCGCAAATGATCCTCGATATTACGGACTTCCCTTATCGAGAGTAACGAGTTCTCGAGCTCACAATAGACACCGTCCATGATAGAGTGAGAGATTTTTAATTGTTCGTCTGGAAAAAGTTCTTTAACGACTCCGATGAGTCCAAGAATTAGACTCTGACGATATCTTCGGATTGTGTACTCAGACATTCTTGGTCCGCCTTTCGCGATTTTTTGGATTGTCTATAAGATATTCGACAGAATATTTATACTTTCCTTTAAAAAACCTAATGAATATTAATTGAATTTATAAATCCCTTTAAATACAATTGTCTGCATAGGGAGGATAATTGTCTATTGTGGCGAATATACAGCGAATAGCTTATAATGAAATTGATAACTTGAATGTCTAGGAGGTAGTAGCAGTTGTACGAGAGCACACGGGGTAATCTTTCTGGTCAAAGAGCATCGCAAGCGATTACATTAGGAATGGTACCAAGCGGGGGTCTCTTTGTTCCTTCGACCGTTCCCACTTTGAATTGGCAAGATCTGCAAGGGTTAACATATCGTGACGTGGCCATGCGGGTCCTGACCCCTTATTTACCTGATTTCTCCGAGGCAGTTCTTTCTAAAATTGTGAACGTTTATGCAGATGGGACGTTTGATGGGCCGAACCCGGTACCATTAGTTTCTGTGGGGAATTTCGGAGTTCTGGAACTTTGGCATGGACCCACAGCTGCGTTTAAAGATATGGCGTTGCAAGTCTTGCCGGACTTATTGAAAGTTAGTCTTAAACTTTTTAATCGAGATGAAGACGTCTTGATTCTCGTGGCTACTTCAGGTGATACTGGAAAGGCTGCCTTAGAGGGCTTTAAAAACAGAGAAGGCATGCATATTGTTGTTTTTTACCCCGAGGGTGGTGTGAGCCCTGTTCAAGAACGTCAAATGACTACAACGGAAGGGGCGAATACCCATGTTGTTGCGGTTAATGGGAACTTTGACGAGTGTCAAACCGCAGTCAAACGTATCTTTGCCTCTAAAGCTTTGAAGGAGCAGCTTCAGGAAAAAGATTTGATTTTTTCCTCCGCTAATTCAATTAACTGGGGACGTCTGTTGCCGCAAATCGTTTATTATTTTTGGGCCTATTTGCAGGCAGTGGAGCAGGGAAAAGTCACCCCAGGTGGTAAGATGAATGTAGTGGTCCCTACAGGAAACTTTGGGAATCTGCAGGCGGCTTATTATGCTAAACGCATGGGTCTCCCAATTGGTCGTATTATCTGTGCTTCCAATAAAAACAATGTTTTAGTCGATTTTTTTGCAACGGGTGTATATCAAAGCCAACGAGACTTTTTCCAAACAATTTCTCCTTCGATGGATATTTTAATATCGAGTAATTTTGAGCGCTTTCTTTATGAGATGAGTGGGCGTAATGGTGATCAAATTCAGATATGGTATGATGCCAATAACCAGGGAACGTTTACAGTAGATCCTGTGACCTTAAAACAATGTCAAGACACAGTCTATGCCGGGTGGGCGGATGAAGAGGAAACTCTTGAGACAATATCCAGGAGTTATAAAACCTATCAGTATGTTTTTGACCCCCACACAGCCGTTGCTATGAAAGTATATGAAGATTATCTCTCCGCGACGAACGATCAAACCTTTACGGTCATCGCCTCAACAGCCAGCCCATTTAAATTTGCCTCAAATGTTTTAATAGGGCTGGAGGGGAAGAAGCAGGAGAGTTGGGGAGATGAATGGAAAGCCCTTGACTATTTAAGTCAAGTGACTGGCTGGAAAATACCTATAGGGCTACAAGGGTTAGATAAAAAGCCGGCGAAACCGGCCGATACCAGTGAGCCTGAGGGAATTATGGAATTACTGCAGAAAATGTTCACGTAGAATGAAAGACGCTGCAGAGGGAGGAAGTGTCTTAGCACGTTCGCACCCGTTTCATGGATATCCACTTGACGGTTAGGCTAAAACTAGGAACTTCAGGGCATCTTGCATGAAATGTTAAAGGGTTTGGCTTAATTTTGCCAAACCCTTTCGTTAATTAATTGAGATGTAAACCAATTTCCAAGTTTTTCTACGGTCTTTGAATGTAGATAAGAAGGAAATTCGAAGATCTTATGGAATATTATTAGTGGTGTAATTTTCATCAGTAAATACACAGATTGAGGATGAAATATGAAAAAAAAGAAAATAAAAAGCAAAAAAAAGTTCAAGTTTAAAAAGGTTATCGTTTTCGTAATGTTCAATATAATCTTTACGATAATTCTCGCGCCGTTTATCATTTTCTGGGGTCCGTTTGAAGCGACGAAAACTTTGGCGGTAGGTTCCGTTCTTACTTCACGGCATCCACAGGTTGTTAAGGCATTTCTCTCCGATGATCAAATTGATGAAATTGTGAACAAATATAATAATACAGACTCGACATCGGATAACCCATTCCAGATTACTGTATCGGATGCGTCGTCTGGCATCACAATTGAAGATATTAAAGGCCAAGGTTTTAAAGGTAAAGTAATGCTGATAAAGAATCCAAAACGGATAAAAGTCGCTGTGACAAAAGACTTGGAGGTCACAGGAGAACGGGTAAGTGACTTAGTTAAAGACGCAGGGGCTGTTGCCGGAATAAATGCGGGAGGATTTGCTGATCCGAACGGTTCAGGAAACGGGGCTTTCCCCGATGGACTTACTGTACATAATGGAGAAATCGTCCATAACAATGCAGGTAATGTAAGTCCAGACATTGTGGCCTTAGATAAGGACGGTAAACTAATTGTTGGACAAATTACTGTGGATGACATTAAAAAGAAAAACATACAGGAAGCGGTATATTTCTGGCCAGCTTTAATAAAGGACGGAAAAAAAGGGGTATTCCGAGATGCAGAATGGGGGGTTGCACCAAGAACTGCCATTGGACAGAAGGCAGATGGCACAATTATTCTTGTCGTAATTGATGGTCGACAACTCAGCAGTATCGGTGCAAAAATGAGCGACCTCTATAACATTTTTATGAATTATGGTGCAATTAATGCGGGCAATCTCGATGGAGGCTCTTCTTCAGAACTAGTATATAACGGAAAAGTTATTAATAAACCTTGTGATATTTTTGGTGAACGCTACCTACCGACTGCCATTGTGGTCATGCCAGAATAAGCCTTTAGTAGGTACCTCTTACCAGTACACAGTAATCACCATAAAAAAGGAGAAGTTACGCGTGAAGAAGAAACTGCGTATCATATTGGTTTGGATATTAGTTTCACTCATCTTACAATTTGGAGGGTACTCCCTTTTAGAGAGCCAATTTCAAAAAATTATGGGACCATTGGCGGGTGACAGTAAACCAATCACGTCTCAGCTCCAAGCAACTATCCCTGGTTCCAACCTTACTAATATCCAGGTTTCTTACGCCAAAGATTATTTGGCTTATTCGGAAAATGGTATACTTAAAATCTTCAACCTTAAAAAGGGAAACGTTGTTTTTGAAAAAAAATCTCCTACTGCCTCAGATCAAACCTTGGGTGTCCTTACATATCAATGGTTACCCGATCGAAATATCTTACTCTATTTTTATGCTAAGAAAAACCCTAATGCGCTAACAACTGTTAAAGTGTACCCTTCTAAGCCTAAAATCTCAGCCCCTTCAATTGTACCGAAAACAGAAGACCCCAACCAAGCACAAATTGTGACTAAAGAGGTTCCCGTGGAGCCTAAGCTTGAAAAACGGTATGGAAGTCCGCAAATTACAGAACTGTATTCCCTTGAACTCCCGAATAGTGATGAAGATACCGTTCCAGATGATCAATTACATCCGTTTGATCCACCGAGTGGCAATGAAGAGATTTCAGCTGGGGGGAAAATTGAAAAATTTGTTGTTTCGACTACCACCAATTTGACTTACTTAACGGTAATGAAAGGTACGACACAGCAACTCATGAAAATAGACATTATGAAAAAGGTGAGTACCCTAAACAAACCAAGAGAGCTGATCGATAATATGGCTGTCTCTGAACGGTATGGAACACTTTATATTGATAGTAAAGTGGGGGCTGTCCAGCAAGTCGTCGCTATTCAGTATGTTGATGCCTTAAAAAATGATAAGCGTCTAGTCATCTCTAAAAATTCCAACGATAGAATCTTAGGTATCAGAAATGGAAAAGTGTATATCGGAGAAGTAGAAAACAATGATCTCGTAAAGATTAAAACCACTGATGACCTACAAGTCGTGAAAGATAACCCTACTCTGAAAACTGAATGGGAAGGTGCAATTCCTTTTAATAAAAATGTACGTGCACTCATTGGGGTCAATGGGCAGATAGTTATCTATGATCAACAAACAGCCTATATCGTTACAGACGGTCATCTTGCCGATGTCAAATTACATGGAGATGGAAATTACGTCTCTGATGATGGTGCGGAGCTTATCCAACTTACTAATGAGGGAGCCTCCACTCTAGTGGAACTGCAACCACTAAAATTATAACAAAAACGTGAGCCTGCCAAAGTTCATGGTTAAAAAACTGTTTCATTGGGAACTGCTTTTGGATAAGACCCCAATAATTTTACATAAATATTTTCTTCCTTGAAAGCCCATAGGACATCTTGAATGAGGGGAGCAAAGACATAGCCATCCACATCAACAAAGAAAACGTATTCTCCCAATTTCTTTTTCGAAGGACGGGATTCGATGCGGCTTAAATTAATATGACGTTTACTAAATTGACCTAAGATATGGTAAAGAGATCCGGGTGTATTTTCTGCAATGATCAGAAGAGATGTTTTATCTTCGCCATCGGACATTTCAGCGAGATTATGCCCGACGAGTACAAAGCGTGTGGCATCCAGTGTGATATCCTGAATACGTTCTTGAAGAAGGTGAAGGTTATAGAGGTGTGCGGCTCGACGTGGTCCGATGGCCGCCCAATTTTCTCTGATAGAGGAAATCTTATGGGCTGCTTCGGCGGTGCTCAGACAAGTCAACTGTTCAGCATGAGGGAGATTTTTAGCGAGGAAATCCCGGCATTGCCCTATCGCTTGTTCGTGAGCATAAACTCGTTCGATTTGTTCAAGTTGCATAGGCTCATGCGTTAATAGGCATAGGTCAATCGGATGGACGAATTCACGAGTGATAAAGAGATGCTCAGTCTGGCCGAGAGTATCCATAGTCACGTCCACTTGCCCTTCGGTGGAATTCTCCAAAGGAACGAAGGCCCAGTCTACGGTTTGATCATTACAGGCAAGTATTAAGCGGGGTATTGTTGGGAAGGGAATAAGCTCAGGTGGGGTTTCATTAAATTCTGAGTAAGTGGCTAAAAATAAAAGGATTGCCTCCTCAGAAAAACTCCCTTTTGGTCCCAAATAGCCGATTTTTCTCATTCTGCTTTCTCCTCTCTTAAACATAAAAAGGTCTGCCCCATCCACTCTAAGGGACGAGCCAGAACTTTGTTGTACCACCATCATGGTCGTTCTCGAAACGCTTTATTGTTTTTTATTAACTAATATAATAATACAGTTAGACATTAACGGCAAGTGTTATTGAAACACACTTGCGCTGGAGGTAGGAATCGAGTAAAATTGAACTAGAAGGTTGGGGAACCTTCTAGGGGATAAGTGGACAAGGTGGATGAAACAGGCAGTGGAACGTACGCTGTCTGTTTCGCATTGTGCACAAATAATTTTTAGATCTACATTTACCCAATTCGGAACGATGGTTCTTATAGAACACCTGGCTGCGCCAAAGGCGACTGCTAATTGTAGGAGATGGTGCATTGGCTATTGAAATTGAACGTAAATTTTTAGTTCTGTCTGAGCACTTGCCCTCACTTCAAAAGGGGCAATATATCGTACAAGGGTACTTGAGCGAAAAGCCATCGATACGTTATCGATTTCTCGACGATTCAATTGTAATTACCATTAAGGAGGAACGAGAGGATGGTAGTCGTTTTGAGTTTGAGACACTAAACCCTCTATCATCTCCAGAAGAACGTTCCACTTTTAAACGGTTATCCCTTGTCCCACCGATTGAAAAAATACGGTATCGCATTCCGTTTGCGGGGCTGACCTGGGAAATAGACGTTTATCAAAGAGAAAATAGGGGATTAATAACAGTGGATGTTGAGTTCCCAGAGATAGGGTACCTCTTGCATTTTCCAAAGTGGGTCGATTCAGAACGAGAGATCACAGGAGATCCTGAATTTTCTAATTTTAACTTAGGCAGAAAGCCATACTCTACTTGGTGAAAGAAATATAAATGCTGACGTTTGTCTGAATAATTATTGTCCTCAAATGGAGTAAACTTTGATATCAAGTTTCTGGAAAATAGTAATTTTCCTTCTTCGTGTATATAATAAGAGAGATTATATATTAAGGAGTGAAAATCGTGGAACAACAACGCCTGAGGTCTAGAGTGGAAATTCCTGAGAGTGCCAAGTGGCATTTAGAGGACATTTATACCGATAATGAACAGTGGGAGAAAGAATTTTCCCACGTCGAGAAACTCTTGGGTGAAGGGAAAAAATTCGCGGGGCATTTAGTAGATACTCCTGATACTCTGATCACATGTTTTGAGTGGATGGATGATTTAAGTTTACGAATAGAAGAAATTTATTCTTACGCTCGTATGCGGCGAGACGAGGACAATCGCAATGCAACCTATCAAGCTTTGACCGACCGCGCGGGAGCCCTGGCCGTGAAGGTGGGTAGCGCAGTGTCTTTCGTGATCCCTGAATTGTTGGCCATGCCAGAAGGTCGGTTGGAGGAATTTCGCGCGCAGACTTCAAAAATGGAACTATATAACCAGGCTTTAGAAGATATTCTGCGCAAGAAAGAGCACATTCTCAGTTCAGCGGAGGAAAAGTTATTAGCGGATGTTGGCGAAGTGGCGGAGGCCCCTGGCGCAATCTTTTCCATGGCTAATAATGCAGACCTGAAATTTCCTAGTATTGTCGATGCCTTAGGCCAATCGGTCGAATTAACCAAGGGGAATTTCATTCAGTTCATGGAAAGTCACGAACAAAGTGTGCGCCAAGCAGCTTTCGAGACTCTCTATCATACCTACGATAAGCAGCGGAATACGTGGGCGGCTACCTTAAATTCCAGTGTTAAATCCGACGTTTTTTTCGCCAAGGCACGGCACTATTCTTCGGCTATCGAGGCTTCCCTGGACGATGACCGTGTCCCTTTAAAAGTTTATGATTCCTTGATTGATACGGTTCACGAATTTCTACCACAGATGCATCGCTACATCCAACTTCGCAAAAAAGCTTTAAATCTCAATGAGTTACATATGTATGATATCTATGTGCCGATTGTCCCGGAAACTAGCATGACGATTACTTTCGAGGAAGCGAAAGATATGGTGCTTGAGGGTCTGCGGCCGTTAGGAGCGGACTATATCAGAATTTTGGAGGAAGGGTTCCAAAAGAAATGGATCGATGTCTATGAAAATGAAGGAAAAACGAGCGGGGCTTATTCTTGGGGAACATATCGCTCACACCCGTATGTTTTATTAAATCATCAAGACACTCTGAATTCCATGTTTACCCTCGCTCACGAGATGGGCCATTCGTTACATACCTTTTTTTCCAACCGTGAACAACCCCATATTTATGCTGGGTACAAAATTTTTGTAGCAGAAGTGGCTTCAACGCTGAATGAAGCGTTGGTGATGGAGCATCTCTTGGAAAAAACAAAGGACCCTAAAACCCTTGCTTATTTAATTAATCATTATCTTGAGCAGTTCCGTGGCACTATTTTTAGGCAAACTATGTTCGCTGAATTTGAAAAGAAGATTCACTCGGTCGTAGAAGAGGGTGGCGCCTTAACAGCAGATAGCCTATCCGAAATCTATCGTGAGTTAAATGTACTTTATTATGGGTCGGAGGTTATCCTCGATTCGGAGATTGCTTTAGAATGGGCGCGTATACCTCATTTTTATAATGCGTTCTATGTCTACAAATATGCCACAGGTTTTTCTGCAGCAACGGCCTTTGCCCGGGCGATTTTAGATGAAGGTGAGCCTGCAGTGACCAGGTATCTTAAATTCTTGAGCGGTGGAAGTTCAGATTATCCGATTGAATTGTTGCGTAAAGCCGGCGTTGATATGGAGACCCCTGTTCCGGTGCGGAATGCGCTACAGGTCTTCACAGGGCTTGTTGAACGTTTAGAGACCCTCTTAGCCTAGGTTAGGGGTTGACGAGGGTCTGGAAACGGGGATCCATACGGACCGGTGCGAAGTCTTTTTCGTCACGGGCTACTTCCCTGACATTTGGATCAAGGGCGATCGCTGGTCGCAGGTATTCTAGGACCTTGTCAATCTTACCAAGACGTCCATATATGCTGGCAATACCGTAATAACTCCACGTATCATGATCATCAAGTTGCAAAGCCTCTTGATACGCTGCAATGGCCGGGTCCCAACGTCCTGCAAGTTCATTGGCTAATCCTAGGTTAAAATGACCATAAACAAACGTTGGATTGAGAACAAGGGCTTGCTGAATAAGAGCAAGCCCTTGTTCATGCTGGCCTTGGAAGGCAAGTGTCGCTCCTTTAGCATTGAGCGCTTCGTAACACAAAGGATCAATTGCCAACGCTTGATTAAAAAGATCAAGAGCTGCTGGGAATTGGCGTTGATAATAAAGCTTGAGCCCTTGTCGATATTTAGATAGCGCGTTGGGGTTAGAGACATGAACTGAATTATCACTGCTTGTCTCGGTTGAGGGTGAGGTGGAAACTGGAGCAGAAGGTGGAGCAGAAGGTGGAGCAGAAGGTGGAGCAGAAGGTGGAGCAGAAGGTGAAGTAGAAGGTGAAGCAGAAGCAGAAGACTGAGTTGTTGGAGTGTTTATTTGTAACGTTTTGTTTGGCGGAATATAAGAAATAGTTCCGGTGGCGATAACCAGGATAACACATACAAAGAGAACGAACTTCGATAAATAACGTTTAATCATAAACTTCTCCTTTGGTTCACTGGTTGAATAAACAAGCTGATAAATTCTAAGTATTTTGTTTCCATTATAGCATCTGAAGACTTTATTTCATAAATAATAGGACTTCTAATTTCAAAGGATTTTTAAAAAATAGGTAACTTAATCCCTAAATAGTAAAACTTGACAAGGAAAGAAGCGGGGGAGTAAGATGAATTCAGGTTACTACCCCTTAAGTGGTAATGGTTTCTAATTAGGCACCAGATGGAGGTGGGGTTATGGAAAACATAGCAACGACAGACCACTTACAACAGGTTATTCGAGTAGCTCAGGGATTTTACGCGCGCAAAGACCGGGCACATGATTTAGACCATGCTTTAAGGGTTAGGGAGTGGGGGAAGAAACTGGCTAAGGAAGAAGGAGCAGACATCACGGTCATAGAGTTGGCTGCTCTTCTTCATGACATCGGCCGTTCAGGGGCAGTAGAAAAAACGCATGCGGAAAGCAGCGCCGGGCTTGCTGTCAATATTTTGTACAAGACCGGATATGCTGAGAACATTGTTTTGAGAGTTAAAGAGGCGATCCTCTCCCATTCTCGTGAAGCAGGGCACGAGCCGAATACGCTGGAGGCAAAAATTCTGTATGATGCAGATAAATTGGACTTCGTGGGTGCAATCGGATTAGGACGATTGTTCACGCTGGCTGGGGTACAAGGCTGGCCTTTAGTAGGTGAAAATTCTTGTGAAACGTTTTATCAAGAAAAAATTTGTAGTTATCAAAAACATTTATTTACGAAGGCTGCTATAGCCTATTTTGAACCAATGTTTCTTTACATGCAAGGATTTTGGCAAGAATTACATGCCGAACGACTTAAACTATAACTTTCTGGGCAAGCTAATTCTGTATATCGGTGGCTTATTCGGAAAGGATGAATTCGAAAATGCGTTGGCTTTGGCGCTTAGTGACTTTATTAGTTCTCCTAGGGTTTTTAAAAACCTTAATGGTTCCACAACCAAAGGCTTTCATCGCTTGGCCAGAAAGTTCAAACTGGACACAAAAAATCCAAGGTGAAATGAAACAGTTACAAAGGTTAAGTCAAGATCTGCCGGCTAGTATTGAAGTAGAAGTTCGTCGTTTATGGAAGGATTTCCGACCCAATGGGAATGACCAAGAAGTTTGAGGTCAGCGTTTGGCTAGGTTGTTTGAACTTGTCTTGCGAAAAACTGAAAATGTGGTATATTAGTTAGTAATGTAATAAAAAGGAGTGACGATTAATGGTTGGAATTACAGAAATCGCAGCTCAGAAAGTCAAAGATGTACTCAAGTCTCAGAATAAGGAAAATGCATTTCTTCGTCTCTATTTAGTTGGAGTTGGCTGAGGTGGGCCGAATTTCGGCATGACTCTGGATGAGTCAAAAACGGATGATGATATTCTCGACGAAGAACACGGTGTATCATTAATAACTGATAAAAAACTTACCACTTATTTAGCAGGAGCAACGGTGGATTTTATTGAATCCAAAAATGGTGGAGGATTCGAAATTCGCACAGCGAAGACCGCAGGTGGCAGTAGCTGTGGTGATAATTGCGGCGGAAGTTGCTCATAATGAGATAAAATTAAGAGAGCTTTAATAGAGCTCTCTTTTACTTATCTCAGTTTAGTAGTCATTTTATCGATACATATACGAAAAATGAAAATGAGTATCTCCTGTAGGCGGTATAATAAAGTGTCTTTGAAATCGTTTTGAATAAGGCTAAAAAGACTTGAGTATACTTGATAAATGTGTTAGTCTAATGTCCATATCAGGAACACATTCGTCTATAAAGGGAGGAAGTATCGTGGCGTTGTCATTAGAAGAGTCAAATCGTGCTATTATTACTATCTTGGGTCGTGATCAAACTGGAATTATCGCTTGGGTCTCCGGACGTCTTGCAGAGTATCGCGTTAATATACTGGATATTAGCCAAACAATCGTAGACGAATTTTTTACGATGATTATGGTTGTGGATTTAAATCCAGCCGATATAGGACTTGTAGATTTAGCGCGCATTTTGGAACAAGAGGGAAATGAAAAAGGGCTTCAGGTCAAAGTTCAACATGAGGACATTTTCACATTTATGCACCGTATCTAATTCTGCTCATCTTCGAATTTAAGTCAGGAGAATACGGGAGGAAAATCATGACAATTACTTTTGCACGAGAAGAAATCCAACAAACGATTAAAATGATTCATGAAGAGAATCTTGATATTAGAACTATTACAATGGGGATTAGCCTACTTGATTGCGTCTCCGAAGATATTGGTCGAATGGAACAAAAAATTTATGATAAAGTTACCAAAAATGCCGGTCAATTAGTAACAGTAGGCGAACAAATCTCGGCACGTTACGGAATTCCCATTATTAATAAACGAGTATCTGTCACTCCCATAGCGGTTGCGGCTGCTCACTTAAATACCGAAGAAATGGTAAGAATAGCCAAAACGCTAAATCGGGCCGCCCGTGAGATTGGGATTAACTTTATCGGAGGTTTTTCTGCTCTGGTTCAAAAAGGGTTTACAGTCGGGGATTTGGCGCTCATTGACGCCATACCCCAGGCCCTTAGTGAGACAGAATTTGTTTGTTCGTCTGTAAATATTGGCACGACTAAAACCGGTATTAACATGGACGCAGTTCTAAAAATGGGTAAGGTGATTCTGAAATGTGCACAACTGACTGCAGATCAAGATGGTATAGCGGCTGCAAAGTTAGTCGTATTCTGCAATGCTCCGGAGGATAATCCGTTCATGGCGGGAGCCTTCCACGGCGTAGGAGAACCAGAGTGCGTGATAAATGTAGGCGTCAGCGGTCCTGGGGTTGTAGCTAAAGTAGTTAAAGAATTTCCTGAAGCGGATTTTAGTGAGTTATCTAATTTAATTAAACAGACTTCTTTTAAAATTACTCGCATGGGAGAATTGATCGGACGCGCAGCATCGAAAGCCTTAAATGTCCCTTTCGGAATTGTAGATCTTTCTCTAGCACCTACTCCAGCCATCGGAGACAGTGTGGCAGAAATTCTTGAAAATATGGGTCTTGAACGGTGTGGAACGCATGGCACAACTGCTGCCTTAGCGCTGCTTAATGATGCAGTTAAAAAGGGCGGAGCAATGGCTTCCTCTCACGTGGGGGGCTTAAGCGGAGCCTTTATACCTGTCTCAGAGGATGCAGGAATGGTCAAAGCTGTAGAAGTAGGGGCCTTGACTCTTGATAAGTTGGAAGCAATGACCTGCGTATGTTCTGTGGGTTTAGATATGATCGCTTTACCGGGTGATGTCACCGCTGAAACGATTTCTGCCATCATTGCGGATGAAGCTGCGATAGGGATGATTAATAAAAAGACTACAGCTGTAAGAGTTATCCCTGCGATTGGGAAAAAAGCGGGCGACCGGGTAGAATGGGGAGGATTGTTGGGTGGAGCACCCGTTATGGACATTCATCCTTTTTCTTCAAAAATGTTTGTGAGCCGTGGAGGTCGTATTCCTGCGCCACTTATCAGCCTTTCGAATTAATTTTCAAGTTAATGAATTGTCGAGATTTAGCGGTTATCGGGCAAGAAGATGGATTAAAAGGCAATTAAGATGAACTAAGAATGTTTATGCTCTTTAAATCGGGCTTATAGATGACTGATAGAGTTTTTACAAATCGGTCAAAATCAGGTACAATAATGACTGTGATTAATGCAACTGATTTTTCTTTGGGTTATGGAACGTTATTCTAGTGCATGAGTGGGCAGTCGAAGGCGGGCCTAATAATCCGCCGCGGGCATACCGATGAAGTTCCTGGTGGTGGCTTTCGACGCCCAGTCGAGGGTTGCTGCTGGGGGTTAAGGATGAGGGGGATCCGCAATGGCATGCGGGCGTGACCCTTTTCCGTGGAGGCCTAAGTGCGTGGCCTTTAAAAGGCTACGGCTTAGGGTAGAACCTGCATTAGGAAGGAACTTAGTGCAGTGTAGCCTGCCTTGAGGTGGAAAAGTTGGGAAGGCGTAAAGGGTCTGGGCCGTGTTGGCCGATGCTTTCCAGACTGCCGGAAATGCTTTTCTGCAAAAGAGGCTAGATTGTCAAGCAGTGTCAAGGAAACTTCTAGAACGTGTACTAACGAGGATTGAAGTGCGGACTAAGTGGCGATCAAGTTCTGAGTGATGGTGACACCTCAGGCTGAGGAAAAGGAGAAATCGCCTTGCGGGAAACTGGAGGAACTCAGTGGGAAAACCTACTTGACCTAAGCCTCAATATTGACTCGTTAGCTTCCTAACGCCCAAAGAAAAACACGCCTCTCAACTGAGAGGCGCTTGTTTGTGGTTAAGGGGAAATTGATTATTTTTATTGCTCAGTAAAATATTGTCTATAAAAAATTGCAGGATTTTTAAGGTTATGTCTCGAATATGTATTAAACCTTGTAAAACAAACATTGAAATCCCGTAAAAAACATATAAAAAGCTGAATCTGAACCTTATGTACTTAGAACGGGGGATTATTTTGGGGTGAATCATATGTTTTCATGTGTAGGGCTTACACCTTCTGCCCGAATCCGTCAACTAACCTCGTAAGCTTATGAAAGGTGGACAATTGCTTGCTGATTTCCTCATCTGTGCGGATGTGGCTGGGTAGCGTAACTTTGTCAGGCCTGCTTTTAGTGAGCAGCCTTCCGACATTGGCTTCACCTCAAACTACACCCATCCGCCCATTAACGAGGCCAATGGTTGTGGCTTCAACCATTGTTCCAACCGGAACCTATATAGAAGCTGTGCGTAAACAAATTCAATGGACTGGAAGCCCTGTAATGAGCCAAACAACTGCTTCCTCTTCCAAAAAGCGGGTTTCGACCCATAGTAATTCAGTTGTAGCAAGTGCAGTACCCTCAAAAACAAAACAGACGACGAAGTCCGCGGCCAACAACACGAAACCGGTTCAAGTAGCAACATCTCAGCAAAAGGTATCTCGATCCGAGAGTTCTGAGCTAATAGATCATGCCCTAAGCCTACAAGGCGTTCGCTATGTCTTTGGAGGAACTAGCCGCAGCGGGTTTGATTGTTCGGGTTATACACAATATGTTTTTAGAGGATCAGGAATTTCTCTGCCAAGAACTGCCTCTGAGCAATTCAGAACGGGGTCAGCGGTAAGTCGGGCACAATTGAAATCGGGTGACTTGGTATTCTTTTCAACGTACGCCTCGGGAGCATCTCATGTTGGCATTTATATCGGTGGTGGAAGCTTTGTTTCTGCTTCCAATAGTGGCGTGAGTATTTCAAACCTTGATAGTGGCTATTATGCCAACCGTTACCTTGGTGCTCGTCGCTATTAGTATTACATATTACATTACATAGTCTTAAATAGTCTAGTCAAAAAGTAAAATGAGGAACTCATATGAGTTCCTCATTTTACGTCTCACGGTCCCTTTAGACGATCGACTAAAGCTGTGGCAACCAAGGAACTGGTTTATAGCACAGACATTCTCCCCCTGGTTTAGTAGGGCGAAATAGAGAATTTTGAATGTAAGAATCTGAAATAGAGCATTTGTGGGTTCGCTTGAAATAACACTTTCGACATAATTCAACTCTGTAATTTAGAAACATAAAAATAATTCCTCCTTTACAAGGGTGCTGGTAAGGGCGATACGCGAAAATAATCATGAATCAATGTGGCTGCGCTTCGCGGCAGTCCGGCTGCGTGGAGTTCTTCGATAGTTGCGCGCTGAATGTCGTCAAGAGATAGAAAATGACGTAACAGCTGTTGCTTTCGTTTTGGACCGATACCCGGGATGCCGTCGAGAGCAGAGAGCGTCATCTTTTTTGCCCTCTGTTGACGATGGAACGTGATGGCAAAGCGATGGACCTCATTTTGGACTCTACCAAGTAGATAAAAGGTAGGATGGTTTTTAGGTAATTCAACCAGCTTACCCATTTGATCTATGAGCCCGTGGGTTTGGTGTCGGTCGTTTTTAACCATTCCTGCGACAGGAATCGTCAAGTTAAGTTCTTCGAGAGCCTTTGAAGCGGCATTGATTTGCCCTTTACCTCCATCAACCAAAATTAAATTTGGCAGAGAGCCTCCTTCTGAAACCAAACGTGCATATCGGCGCTGAACAACCTGCCTCATGGCAGCTGTATCATCGGACGTCTCCATGGGTTGAATTTTAAACTTTCTGTAGCCTTTGCGCTGGGGTTTACCCTCGATAAATTGAACCATGCCAGCAACGTTATGAGCGCCGCCAATGTTAGAAATGTCAAAAGCTTCGATTCGACTAGGAACCGGAATGTTTAAGAGTTCTCCGAGGGTGGCTAATGCTAATTGTGTGTCAGATTGTTGGCGTATTTCTAGTGTTATTTGGTCGTGTAGGGTGGTCTGAGCGTTAGACATTGCCATCTGTACTAAATCCCGTTTCTTACCTTTTTGAGGAATAACGATGGGAAATAGGTTGGATAAGACTGACGATTCAATTGGTGGAAGCAAAATTTCCGGAGGCCATACTGCGCGCTCAATATAGAATTGAGCTACGAAAGAGATGAAAGCTTCTTCGGGTTCTTCATAATAAGGAAAAATGAAACTTTCGCGTGCCAATAACTTACCAAGACGTAAATAAAAAACCTGGATGCACATCTGATCTGTGGTTAAAGCATACCCTACGACATCACGGTTGATAAAATCATTGAGGGTAATGTTTTGTTTTTCCTGAAGGATTTTCAAGTCTGCAATAAGATCCCGATATTCTCTCGCTCGTTCGAAATGGAGCGACTCGGACGCCGTTTGCATTTTCTCCTCTAAGAGGGCGATTATTTTACGTTGGTCTCCTTTAAGAAATGTCGATACATCTTTGCGCATCTCCACGTAAACGTTGAGTGATACGTCAGTAACGCAAGGGGCAAGGCATTGCTCTAAATGATAATAAAGACAGGGACGGTTGGGGAGTTGACGGCATTTCCGAAACGGGAAAAGTTGATTAAGTAAACGTGCAGCTTCTTTGGCGGCCGTAGCATTTGGATACGGACCGAAATATTTACCTCTTCCTTTTTTCACTTGTCGGGTGACGAGAATCCGTGGGTGATCTTCTTCAGTAATGATTAAATAGGGGTAGGTTTTATCATCTCGCATGAGAATATTGTACTTCGGGTTATGCTTTTTAATTAAATTGCATTCTAAGACAAGAGCCTCAACTTCGGATTCAGTCATGATATATTCAAAGTCGGCGATTTGACTTACGAGCCGCTCAGTTTTGCCATCGTGTGATCCGGTAAAGTATGACCTTACCCTATTTTTCAGTATTTTAGCTTTACCGACATAAATAATCTGTCCCAAAATATCTTTCATCAGATACACACCTGGCTTCTCTGGCAACAAGGTCAGTTTTTGTCGAACCAGATCCATATTCCTCACCTCACTTCTTATTTTAGAGGGCGGGATTGTGAGATGCAAGTTTCAAACACATATCTTTGAAACTTGAACGTATATATGTTTAGAGATTGACATTTATGAAGCGAAAGATGTAAAAAGGGAGGGGGAAGGTATGCCAAGTTCCTGGGGACGACGACCACGTAATGACTTATGGCAAGATTTGCAAGCCTTAGCCTTATGGATTCTCATTATTGGGGTTGCAGGTTACATATTAGTTCCTAATTTTTTTAAGGATATCTATTCACGTCTATCTGACCCAGTAACTCAAACTAGTGCGCTTAATGACAACTATACGCTGAATCCTTCAACCAACCTCAACACGAATACCAACGATCCGCAGAAGGTACTCGGACAAGATTTTTCGAGTGTATCCGATTCCCTATATACTAACGGGAAAAATGAAGTTTCATCGGGATATTGGATCATCTTTGTCACCGAAGGGGAGTTTAAGCAACTCGCAGTCAGCAGTGACACTTATACCTTTCTTCTCCGACTCATTGATAGTGATAAAAAAACTGAGGGCAAAAATACGGTCATATTAGTTGCAAACGGCCAAATTCAAAAATATGCTGTTAGTCCAGAAATTTATACGATTATTAATAATATGGCCTTAATTGAGAGCCGTGCCAACAAATGAGAATCAGGAATTAGCGGAAGAGGAGTTTAGCTCCTGCGGCAAATAAAGCAATTCCTATGAGCTGGGTTGGAGTCCAAGATAGGCGACTCATACCGAACCATCCGAAATGATCGATGAGCACAGCCATACTAACCTGACCTATAATAATCGCTGTAGTTGCATTACACACGCCAATTTTTGGGATACTTGCGGCAACAAGTCCGACAATAAGAACGCTAAGTATACCGCCAAGGTATAGATACCAAGGAATAGAACCCCAATGATATTTTAAAAGGGGGGATCGCCAGGCTAGCGCAGCTATCAGGGCGACAAGCGTGCCGATAATGTGGACTAAGAGTGTCGCATAAAGCAATGAAGTTTTTTGACTTAAGGATGAATTTATGGTGCCTTGTATCGCCATAGCTATCCCTGAGATTGCAGCAACCAAAAAAGGTAAAGATAATAACTTTGTCATATAAATCCTCCTATGTTTTATATTAGAATAATGGAAAAAACTATTAATTCCGTTAAGATGTATCAGTATTCATTAGAAAGGATGAGGGAAAAATGAAAAGGTAATAAAAAAATAGAAAAAGAGGTGGCGTCATGGACATCGATTATAACTTAGTGCAGCGCGCCCAGATGCTACTCACCCTAGAACATCCGTTAAATCAAGTGCGAGATATACTTTTAAGAGAAGGTTACCCACAAGAACAAGTTGTAGAACTCATGGATGCAACTGCAGAAGTTTTGAATTACCTTGTTCCGCCTCAATATGATCAACATAAAATAGGAATTGATATTTTACACCCGGGAGAAAAGGTTGAAGGGCGTAAGCCGACAGTCGATATCTTAATTGATAAGCGATCCGGTAAATTAGAATTAATGACTCCCCATCAACCTGAAACATGGCGCGTAGCGAATGAAGTACGTAAGGCTATCAAACGTCAACGTCAAACTATGAAACATTATCACTAATAAAAGTTACTAACAAGCATAAAGACTTAAGGACTTAAGGACTCTAAGCGGTGTAAGTACGTTTATAGTCCTTTTTTACTGTTCATTATCTTTTCTAGAAATTCGAGAATTATGTTATAATAAAATAATAACAATTTTGGGAAAGAAGGTTCAGGCGTGGAATTTGATCCAATTTTAAATGGATTAGAAGAAATATATGCAAAAATGTTTAGAGAGCAACGACTTAATCGCAAAGACGGTCTCCAGCTGTTACAAACAACCAATGTACTTGGTCTGGGTTACTTAGCCAATGAACGAAGACGAGCTATAACCGGTAATCAGGTATTCTTTAATAATAATGCCCATATAAACTATAGTAATGTATGTAAAGTGCGATGCGGGCTTTGCGCTTTTGGTAAAGACCTTGGTGAAAAGGGATCTTATACGATGTCGATTGAAGAGGTGGTTGAAAAAGCCGAGCAGTTCGCCGCTCAAGGTGTAACAGAAATTCACATCGTTGGGGGAATACATCCTGAACTGCCTTTTTCATATTACTTAGACATGATTAAAAAAATTAAAGAATGTGCTCCTCAAGTCAGTCTCAAAGCTTATACTGCGGCAGAATATGATTTTTTTGCTCAAATGGAGAAAGTATCCATTGTAGAAATTCTGACAACTTTTAAGGAAGCAGGGCTTAGTTTTATTCCAGGGGGTGGTGCGGAAAATTTCAGCCCAAGGGTTCGTGAAATTATCTGCCCAGGAAAATTAAGTGGAAAACGTTGGCTAGAGATTCACCGAAGCGCTCATCAGCTGGGAATACCCACCAACGCCAATATGCTTTATGGTCTTATCGAAACGGATGAAGAATTGATCGATCATCTGTTGGCTTTACGAGATCTCCAAGATGAAACGCAGGGTTTTTATGCCTTGATTCCTACTGCTTTTCATCCGAAAAATACAAAATTTGAAGAAGTTCCGCAAGCGAGTGCGCTTCGCACGTTGAAAGTGATAGCTGTAGCCCGCTTGATTTTAGACAATTTTCGTTATATTAAAGCCTATTGGGTGTCTTCTAGTCCTCAAGTAGCTCAAATGGCGCTTTCTTTTGGTGCCAATGATCTGGATGGAGTTGTGCGTGAAGAGAAGATTTATCATACAGCAGGTGCAACCAGTCCTCAAATGCAAAGCGAACAACAGCTTATTCAGATGATTCACGAAGTAGGGTTAGAGGCCGTTGAACGGGATACCTATTACCATGTTTTAAAAACGATTCGCCCTTAAACAGTTCTTGGGGGCGAAGTAGAAACCAAGAGGTGAATCAAATGCGTATTGCGGTATTGTCAGATACTCATTTGCGAGAGGGTAAATCTCTGCCCCCTTTTGTCTGGGAACACTTAACTCAAATTGATATGGTCCTTCACGCTGGTGACTTGACCCACATGGGCTTGTTGGAGGAGTTAGCTTGTATTGCACCGGTTCGGGCGGTAAAGGGGAACTGTGATGGTTGGGATGTTTCCTTGCCGGATCGAGATGTGATTGAATGTGCTGCTTGGAAGATCGGATTAGTTCACGGAAATGTGGGTAAGGGAAACAGTACTCCAGAACGTGCCTATACTCAATTTCAGGAAATCCCCGTCGATCTGATTGTTTTCGGGCACAGTCATACCCCTTTTATGGAATGGCGAAATGGCATTTTGTTATTCAATCCGGGATCTCCGACGGACAAAAGGCGTGAGCCTCAATATTCTTTTGGGCTCTTGGATATCCAGCCTGGGCAAGTTAAAGCAAAACATCTGTACTTTTGAAAGCCGGTGGAATGATGAAATATCGCAGGAATAAGGTGAAACGTGAACATGGCATTAGTCAGAATGCCTTGTTATGGCTTGAAAGTTTAGGCCGTTTAGCGGACGTAACTGATATTATTCCTGGCGTTATTGACGTTAGCCATTCCTCGGAACGTGGAATTGTCTATAAATATGAGACGCAAACCGGATGTAAGCTTTTGCTTAAAAGTAATGGTTCAATTCAAGAAGTATTTATTGTGACCCCAAAACCGGCTTGCGTTCAGGAATGGGTGAAGAAGAAATTTCCACCAGATTCTCCACAATCGGAGTTTCAAATTATAGCTGAAAGCAACCCGCAATTAACTTCAGGGAAAAAGTTGTCCGACGGTTGCCGAAAACCGAAATCTCGACCAGAGAACAAGACGTTTACTCAGAGTCGGTCTCACACGAAAAAGCGCTCACATAAAAATGTTCATACACCTATTAATGGAGAGCAAGAGTCCCTGAATTTTGCTGACCACTTGGATCTTGCCACTCTCAAAGCTTTAAAACATTTAAAGAAGTCACTGGAAAACGCTAAAATTCAAGATGCCAAAGCGAAGTTTAAAAATCCCTGGCAATGAAACAGCTTAGGACAAACCATTATCCTAAGCTGTTTTTTGTAGTGTGAATTATTATATCTTATTCTGGAGGTCTGCTAAATGGAAGTAGGCGGCATATTATCGCCGGCGGTGATTAACCGCCTCGGACTTAATCAATTACGAGTTGGCGAGCGATTGTTAGTGGAGGTTGTCCAGAAGACAGGTGACGGTGAAGGAACAATACGGGTAAAAGGGCAAGACGTGTTCGCAATTCTGGAAACTTCAACGAAATTGGGAGAGAGGTTTTGGGTTAAAGTTGGAGATACGAAAGAGGGAAGCTTACTGTTAATCCGTGAACCTTTGCTGGACAAGCAAGGGGATATTCAAGGGGTTCCTCAACAGTTTCAGCAACTAACAGAAAGAGGATTGCCTATTAATCAGGATATAATAACCTTCCTTAAAACATTTGCTGCAAATACTGAGAGTTTAGATACCTTGTTACAAAATATCCAAGGGACAATGACAGATGAATTTCTAGTGAACTTGCGTAAAACAATTCCAGCGTGGGATGAGTTGTCCGAAGGAAACGGAGCAGAGAAGCTTGTAGAGTGCTTAAAGAAACTTGGCCTTAATTATGAACAACGCTTACAACAGATGCTAAAACTAGAATCTCCGGCCAAGGAAGTGGAGAAAGACAGTCTTAGAGAAACCTTCAAATTTAAGCTGCTCGAGGGCATTCAGAAACAAGAAAAGCAGGACCTCTATGATCCGGAGGGGCCTTTAGCCCAGATGCTTGAAAGAATAACCGGACAGCAGCTCTGGTTTAAAACAGGAGCCCTAGCCAATGCTTTTATGTTACTCCATCTGCCGCTATTAAATCAGGGACAGCTTGTGCCAGTAAAAATAGCAATTGAAAGTGCTCGTAAAGGAGCTAAAATGGATGAACAACATTGTCGTGTGGCAATTCAGATTGAAACTCAGGAGCTTGGCGACATTGGGATTGATGCTTATTTTAATCAAGATTCACTCATGTTTCGAGTTCTCACTCATAATCTCCCCTTCCTGCCCCAACTTCTTGAGTCGGTTATGCCGGAAACGAAGGTTGAATTTTCTAAGCTGGGTTTTAATTTAGAAAAAGTTGAAACAGGAGATCTAGACCAGAACCTAGAATTTCAAAATTTCCTGCGAGGGAATAGGCGAAGTGGAGTTGATGTTCAGAGATGAAAGATAAGATAGGGAAGGCAGCAGCGCTAGTTTATGATCAAACAGGGGCACCACGTATCGTAGCCAAAGGAGTGGGGGAAATTGCTCGGAAAATGATTGAAGCAGCGGAAGCAGAAGGGATTCCGCTCCAAAAGGATGAGGTGCTTGTTGAAGCACTGATGCAGGTAGAGCTAACAAAGGAAATTCCACCCCAGCTTTATCGTGGAGTGGCAGAGATTCTAGCTTTCATTTATAGACTTGAAAAGGCAAAATCAAGTGCAGGTGATACGTGATCCGACCTCCACAGGTCATAGAATGCTTCACAACTAAAGATTAAAGGGGCCTTCACTATGCGCATTCTTGGCAAAGCAAAAAGCGGCAATAGCCGCTTTATATTTTCTAGCTTGTTAGGGCTTCTTTTTCTCGCTTCCTCGATAAGCGCCTTCGCGCTAACATTTCTGCTACTTTTCCACTATCACCGAGATGAATACCCTGTAACCTCCATTCGCGGAAGCTTTGCCAAAATTGTTGTTCCGAGATTTTCCCGGTATATCGTTCAGATTCTTCATCATAGGGCCAAAAAACATCAACCCATAACGTTCCTTTATTACTTAAAACCATTACAAAATGAACAAGTTCTGGGTTAGGAGATTCAGAATTCTGCATCAATATGTGTGAACGGCCATTAGGGAAATCTGTACGTAAATAATTAAACTTCATTAATAATCCCCCTTTGTGCAATTCTAAATAAGTACTGACAACACTCAATTTCAGTATACCATGATTTGTTAAATAAAACGATTGGCATTTTGAATGCGTCACACGCCGTGGAGTTAGGTTATAGATATTTGTAATTCTGATTTATTGTCTTCTCATCTTAAATTATGCCATTTGTTGAGTAAAAGTTCACACGGTGGAATGTATACATACAGTAATAGAGTTTAGGATAAACTAAAACGAAAATAATGAAGAATGATTAGAGGAGGTTAATAAGGTGCTAACAGTTATTCATACGTTTAATGGTCCGGACGCAGACCGTATTTTAGGAGAAGTACGTACAGGGATTCAGTCCGTCGAGGGTATTGAAGGATTCAAATTCGCCTCAGTCAATAAACAAGACAATACAGCGGATATTATGCTTTTCTCGAAATGGGAAAATCGTTCTGCTTATGAAAATTGGGCAGACACCGTGGGCGAAAACAAAGCATTTAAATCAGCGACGCCACAAATGTTTGAGGTCCTTGAAGAAAAATATTAGGTGAGACAAGAGGTGCCAAGGGTAGTCCGTGGCACCTCTTTTATATCGAAACTCGGGAGTCAAATTACGTTCAGTCTGATTTGAGTAATTGCTGATAAGCCAAGTCAAGAACCTTTATTACTGATTTCTCGACAGTTGGCAAGGGAATATCATCGATTTGACGAACTGGCATTATGCCCATGAGGGCATTGGTCATAAAGATTTCATCGGACTTCAACAAGTCTGATAATGGGTATAAGTCCTCATAAGTTGGTATTTGCAGAGAACGAGCTAACCCAAGAACGAGTTGACGACGTGTTCCAGCTAAACATCCACTGGCTAGAGAAGGGGTAAAGAGTTTATCATCTCTAATAAAAAAGAGATTACTCATCGTACCTTCAGCAACATATCCTTTAGTATTAAGCCACACTCCCTCATCAGCACCATGAAGCCGGGCAGCTTCCTTGGCCAAAATATTTTCCAGATAATTAGCAGATTTTATTGAGACCAGCGGAGATTGCTCATTGCGAGGGGATGGTAAAAGATGAAGTCGTATCCCTTGAGCATATTGAGCGGGAGTATAGGGTACTAATCGCTTGTGGAACAGAAGCGTGGAGGGGAGATTGGCAAGGGGGGCTCCACCACTTAGAGTGACGCGAAGTGCCCAAGGAAGGCTACTAGTGGTTTGTTCGATAAATCCTTGCACTTGATTCAACCATTCTTTTTTGTCCGGTAGCTCGAGACCGAGAAAATCAGCTCCTTGGTTCATACGCTGCCAGTGAAGATCAACAAATAACGGCCCAGCTTCAGTGACGAGAAGCGTTTCGAAAACTCCAAACCCAAATAAGGCCAGGCGGTCATAGGATAATAACGTCTCACAAGGAATCATCTAAGATGTCCTTTCAAAACCCTAAACAGGGCTTTTGCTTTATCGAGCGTCTCATAATATTCACTTTCGGGTATAGAGTCCGCGACAATTCCACCGCCGACATTAATAAATGCCTGTCCGTCTTTTAAAAAGATCGTACGAATGACAATATTTAAGTCCCAAGCGCCATCAAAGCCCATATAACCAATACTGCCCGTATATAATCCGCGTTTATAAGGTTCCATCTCTTCAATGATTTCCATGGCTCTAATTTTGGGAGCACCGGTGATTGAACCGCCGGGAAAAACTGCTTGGATGATATCACTGGGCTTTAGCCCTTTTAATAGTTGTCCGGTAATGGTTGAAGCGAGATGCCAGACAGTAGGGTATTTTTCAAGGGCAATCAAATCTCGAACTTTGACGGTTCCAAATTCGCAGATTCGTCCTAGGTCATTTCGTTCTAAATCAATAATCATAGTCAGCTCGGCACGATCCTTCGGACTATTTTGAAGCTCAGCTGCTTGCACCTGATCTTCTGACGGTGAATCTCCACGGGGACGCGTGCCCTTAATCGGACGGGTTTCAATTTTGCCATCCGGCATAATTTGAATAAACCTCTCGGGGGAACTGCAAAGTACTTGGAAATCCGCATAAGGTAGAAAAGCTGCAAAAGGAGAGGGGTTTTGTCTATGAAGTTGAGAATACAACTGCCATGCATCCCCTTCCCAAGCCATGGAGAAACGTTGGGTTAGATTGGCTTGGTAAATATCCCCGGCATAAATATAATCAATCACACGTTTTAAATCAGCTAAATATTGCTCATGCGAGACGCTGGGGTTTATGGCTGAGTGGGGCTGGGTAGTTAGATCGTCCAGGTCTTCTCGTTCGGAAAGTTGTTCTGGAACAAATGAGTATAAAAGTTGTTCTAGGCGCTCAATACGAGCATGAGCTAATTCAGAATGACAGGTTCCGTTTTCATCAATACCACAGGCCGTGATCCAATATTTTCGCTGCAAGTGATCGTAAATAACGATCCCATCATACCAGGCAAAACGCCAGAGCGGTAATTTTAAGTCGTTTTCGGCTGAGTTTGGCAGAGATTCAATTTCGTTTTTCAGATCATAACTTAAGAAACCTACGGCGCCACCGGAGAAGGGAAACGGAGAATGATGTACGAGGTATTTACTGTGTGCGTCATCAAGGAAGTCAAAACATTCAGATTTTTCGAGAGAAATAATTTCCCGATGCAGGCGGTTTGGCCAAAAAAGCTCAAGTTGACTAGAATAGGCAGTGGCTTCTAAAAAAGGGGACGAGCCGAAGTAAGAATAACCACCAAGCTCTTTATAATCGTTTCCACTGTCTAAAAAGAATGGAGAGGGTTCTTCTTTAAAGGCTTGGAACAAGTGATATGGTGGAGTCGAAACAGAGAGAGGTTTAATGACCCACTGAGAGGGGGAATTGCGACGATGCCACATTTTTGCATTATAAAGGGCGTTCTTTAATAATTGATGTCCGGATTGGGTTAAAATGGCTTCCGGATGGAATTGAATTCCCTCTATGGGCAGCGTCTTATGACGTATGCCCATGATTTCGCCATCAGTCGCCTCAGCAGTAATCATTAGTACCTCAGGAAGGGTAGAACGTTCTAAAATCAGCGAGTGATAACGGGTCACTTCTAAAGGATTAACAAGATCACTAAAGACACCCTGCTGATCATGATGAACAGGTACCGTTTTCCCATGGATGGGTCGCTTAGCTCGGACCACTTTTCCACCAAAGAATTGTCCGATGGCCTGATGCCCGAGACACACTCCCAGAATCGGTATCCGCCCCATAAAGTGTTCTATGACGGCTAAAGATAGCGGAGATTCACTCGGAGTACAGGGACCTGGAGAGATCACGATTAAGTCGGGATGCATTTCTTCAATGTCTTTTATGGTGCAGGCATCTTGACGTTTGACAATGATATCCTCTCCAAGTTCACCGAAGTATTGGTAGAGGTTATAGGTGAAAGAATCATAATTGTCTAGCAAAAATATCATTATTGTTTCCCCTTTAAACCCAGATAGTTTCTAAATATACAAATGCATCGAACCTATTTTTTATTGTCAGGGCGTCTGGATAAGTAACTCATCGTCATATTAGAAAGTATAAGTTTTGGGGTGCAAAAGTGCAACTATTTTAAGAGAGTTAACCCAAAAGAAAGCTGCTTCAAGCAACTCCTCTTTTAAAATTATCCCCATGTAACATATTGGTTAACGCTTCAAATGCAGGTTGTAAGTTAGGGTTATTTATACCCTGCAATATAATAGTTCGATTAATGATAACCTGTCCCACATTTGCCCCTTCAACTTCAATTTGAATTGACTGAACATCAAGGGTAAGAACAGAATCATCGACGACAAACGTCATGCGCTTTGGTTCGGGGAAGTTCGCTTGTAGACTTGTCGTCCCCGGGTTATCTTTAGCAGAGGGGGGCAGGACGGGAGGAGTATGCAAATCACTCAAGACGAAAGATGACTCCAAAAGTAATTTCTGCATGATCGCCATATTAGTATTCCAAGGTAATTCAATGTGCTCAGATTGAGTATTCCCTGAAGGCGAAACAGATACTATAACATATGAACCGCTTTCTGTTAAAAAGGGTTTTTCCGAACAACCGCTAAGGAACAGACATAAAAATAGAACAACAAGGTTAAGCCGAAATTTTGAAACAGTTCGTTTGGACAACAATACGGTATCCTTCTTCCTAAATATTGTCGACAAGCTATCTATATTTATTTACTAGGTTATTCGCTACTAGGTAATTCGCTACAAAATGATTGAATCCTGCTTTTTCGTTGATTCCTTTCGTTATAATGGTGTACAATGGCAACAGAGAGGGGTCAACATTGTGTGCAAAGACATCGTGGTTTTTGATGTAGAAACAACGGGCTTAGAGGTTGAGCAGGATGAAGTTATTGAATTCGCTGCACTCAGAATCCGTAATGGACAGATTCAAGAATCATGTCACTTTCTTGTTCAGCTTGAGCAGGAAATAACCGCTAAAATCTTAGTGCTCTCGGATATACAGGCGGAGGAACTTAGTCAGGCATTTCCACTCAATGAACATCGTCAGGAAATAATAGATTTTTTTAAGGACTCTGTTCTCGTAGGGCATCACTTATCTTATAGCATCTCTCTTCTGGAAAAACGATTAATGGTTAATTTTCAGCAGACCCAATGGGATACCTTAGAATTGGCTCGCATCTATTTTCCCTCCATGCATCACTACCAGTTATCCTACTTAGCAGAGAAGTTATCTTTATCCCTGGGAGAGGAAGAAGCCAAGCTTCACAGATCGGAAAAGAATGTTAGGTTAACCTGGAAACTCCTTGAGGCGTGCAGAACTAAAGGGCTGGGATTTGATCTCAGCTTTTTTGATCAAGCTAAGGGCTTACTTGAGGGATGGGCAGGAAGAAGTTTTATAGATGAAGCTTATAAAGAGATAACTCGGCACTTTCCAGACCGCCAGATTCGAACGGATCTCGTCCTAGCCCCTATTTTCGAGGGCTTGTTTGCGCGGGGACAAACTCCAGCGACTAACGTTCCTTGCTCAATCGACTGGATTGTCGATAGTTTTTCACCGGGAGGAATGCTTGAACAAAATCTTCTCAGTTATGAAAGCAGGCCCGGTCAGGTGAGAATGGCAAAACTAATCGCCGAAGGTCTTAACTCATCTCAACATGTCGTCGTTGAAGCCGGAACAGGGACGGGAAAATCGTTCGCGTATTTAATTCCCAGCTTATGGTCAGCAATTAAGACGCGTCAAAAAGTCGTGGTAGCGACTCACACTATTCCCCTTCAAGAACAACTACAAAAAAAAGATATACCAATCCTGGAAAATGTTTTACCGTTCTCTTTTCGCGTGTCCGTATTAAAAGGTAAAGCTAACTATTGTTGTCTAAAAAAATGGCAGGGATGCTTGCTTAATCCACGGGATATTCAAAGAGGAGATCAAAGGCTTGCTCTTTTAAGTATCCTTGTTTGGTTAAGAGAAACCCAAACTGGGGACTTGCAGGAACTCTCGAAGGTTCCTGGACTCATGCAAATCTGGCCCAGTTTAAGTGCAGATAATGAAACATGTATTCCCGGAAAGTGTTCGAAGGCTGGCCTTTGCTTTTTACAGAGAGCCCGTAAGAAAGCAGAAGAGGCGGATCTCTTGATTGTAAATCATTCATTACTGTTCTCCGATCTTAAGACAGACTATAATGTCTTACCGGAATATCATCAGTTGGTGATTGATGAGGCCCATCAGATCTACCAAACCGCTCTACAACATCTCGGTTCTGATCTGAGTCTCGACAATATTACCCGCATTATTGATAATATTTATAGGCTGACAGGTCCGGATTTTTACGGAACGGTTAAACAACGCCTGGGGTTACTCGCCAACATCGTCCCGTCTGTACCATGGGAAGTCTTTGAGAAAAAGTTGGAGAATATTCCTGAAACTTGCCATCAAGTTCTGGAACAAGCAGAAGAATTGTTCCAGTTATTGTCGATAATATTAGGAACGGAGCGCACGTTTCGATTTATCACAAGCCACGCGACACAAATCTGGTGGCAAGGGCTTAATGTTCAAATGGAGAACTTGTTTGGACGAATTAAAGCCTTGGTTACTGTCCTCGAAAGTTTAATAAGCACTTTTAGTGGAGAAGACGCAGATGAGGTTGAAGAGTTAAAATACGTTTTAGCGGGTCATCAAAGAGAGTTACAAGCCCTTCTGGACACACTGATCCTAGTTTCAGATTTAAATAATCCCAAACAAGTGACCTGGCTTGAACAAAATTCGCGGCTTTATTTAAAGACATCTCCGATCGAAGTTAGTGAAATTCTTAAAGAAAAAATATTCTCTCGCCTCGATTCTGTAATTTTAACCTCAGCCACGTTGAGCATATCTAATTCGTTTGTGCATTTTCTTCGAGATATTGGCTTACCGAAGGCCACAATTACAGCACAGGTTGATTCGCCCTTTAATTATGAACAGCAGATGCGCCTCTTCGTAGTTAAGAAAGGTCTAAACCACCTAAATTCGGACGAGCAGAAAGCAAAGGATCTCTCAGAATTTATTTTTGAAGTTGCAGAGCGCATGAAAGGTCGTACTTTAGTTCTTTTTACTGCTCATAAATTACTCCGTGAAACCTATACTTCCCTAAATCCGAGATTGGCACGAATCGGCATTGAAACTCTGGCCCAAGGAATACATGGCGAAAGAAGCACACTGCTCGAAGCTTTTAGGAGAAACCCAAGGAGTGTTCTCTTAGGTGCGAATAGTTTTTGGGAGGGGATCGATCTTCCGGGTGATACGTTATCTTGTGTTATTTTGGTTAAACTTCCCTTTTGGCCACCTTCGTTACCCTTGATTGAAGCACGCTCAGAATTTTTGAAATCTCAAGGACGTGATCCCTTTCAAGAACTCTTTCTACCTGAAGCGGTTATCCGGTTTAAACAAGGGTTTGGCCGTCTTATTCGTTCCAAGGGAGATCGAGGGGTCGTTATTTTACTTGACGACCGAGTAATTGAGAAATATTATGGCAGGGTTTTTTTAAGTTCATTGCCAATCCTAACCCATGTCCGAGGAGAAAATAAACTTATTCTGAGGAAAATTGAGGAGTGGAATACTAGGGAATTAGTCTAAGAGCTTTTATAATCGTCATAAAAATGATAAACTAGAGAAAATCTAGGGAGGAGGTTAAGTTTTAGGTGAAACAATATCCCATTTCTCGTGATGGATGGCTGTATCTGGCGATTATGGCAGTCCTTACGGTTTTAGCCTATTGGCTTTGGCCGTGGCTTGTTATTTTACCAGGTGTCCTGTTCTTGTTTATCGCATTTTTCTTCCGTAACCCTGAAAGAGATATTCCGACTGACGAATTATCGTTAGTCTCCCCGGCTGATGGCGTTGTTATGGATGTGGAAAGGGTCTTTGAAGACCAATTTCTTAACAGAGAAAGCATACGTGTTCGTATCTTTTTAAGTATATTTAACGTTCATGTTAATCGTAGTCCGATGGTCGGTAAAGTTGCCTTTCGTGCTTATCGACCGGGGCAGATGATTCCGGCCTTTAAAAGTCATGCTTCAGAGTTGAATGAGAAAAACTATGTAGGAATCCAAAATAAACACTTGCAAATTTTGGTGACTCAAGTCACCGGCTTTATTGCTCGCCGGATTGTATGTTGGGTTAATAAAGGAGACATCGTATCCAAAGGGGAAAGGTTCGGTTTAATCAAGTTTGGTTCGTGTACAGAGATTTTTGTGCCAACAAATGTTGAAATTATGGTTAGTCCCGGGGATAAGGTGCGTGGAGGAGTAAGCGTAATAGGAAGGGTGAACGTCGAATGAGGGGTAGTCCGATTCCTGCTCGCATGATCCCGAGCATCTTTACTTTGGCTAATTTGTTATTTGGTTTCCTTGCCCTAATTTGGGTCTTAGAAGCTAATTTCACATTGGCAGCAGCAATGATTCTGCTTTCTGTTCTTATGGACAGTCTGGATGGCAAGGTGGCACGAAGGCTTTCTGTAAGTTCGGATTTTGGTAAGGAACTTGATTCTCTGAGTGATTTAGTCTCGTTTGGGGTAGCACCTGCAATTCTTACCTATCAGGCAATTTTACAGCCTCAACAACCGTTGTATGTCAGGTATGTAGGTTTAGGAATTGCTGTGGGGTTTGCCTTATGTGGAGCAGTCCGCTTGGCGCGTTTCAATATGCTCAATATTACAACTTATTTTGTAGGTGTTCCCATTACCTTTGCAGGGGGATTTATGGCTCTGTTAATGTTTTTGCGTAGTATGATGCCTTGGTATATTTATCCGGTTAGCATGGTGATTTTAGCTTTTTTAATGGTATCTACATTTAAGGTGCCGAAGTTGGGGAAATAGCTAGGGGACTTGTATGACACAGCGCTCGGTGCTTACGACACAGAGCAAACTAACCGTTCAAGCGCCTGCTTTGGGGAGCGGGGTTCCCGCCAAAAGCGCCATCCTTGGCGCATTGGCGGCAGTGCACATCCTTGTGCACTGCCCCGTGTCTGGGGTCGGTCGCTTGAACGGAAGTTTGCTAGTCTGTTTACGTAAAGACGTCGCGCTGTGTCATACTGCGTCCCGGGCTTGGAACGAGGAACGTGTAGTCCCGCTTTGGAGACGTTAAATAGTCGTGTTGGGTGATGCATGCAAGTCGGGGACGGTTCTCGACTTGCATTTTGAGTCTTGGGGTCGGAACGATTAATTCTGCCTCAGAAAGAGTTGAGCAGTCGCGTTGAGGACAAGGGTCTTGGAGACGGCACATTTTATGTGCACCGTCTTGTTTCTGGGGTCGTGTTCAAGTTGCGTGCAAGTCGGGGACGGTTCTTAACTTGCATTTTGAGTCTTGCGTCGGAACGATTAGTTCTGCCTCTAAAGAGTTGAGCAGTCGTGTTGGGTGACGAGGTTTTTGAGAGACGGCACATTTCATGTGCACAGTCTTGTTTTTGGGTCGCGAGCATGATGCGGTGCAAGTCGAGAACCGTCCCTGACTTGCATTACGACGAGCAGGGAAGGTAATTTACCTTCCCTGCTCTTTTTTTTTCACCCTTACTACGGATGAGGCATATAGTATGGCACGGAAGTCATCTCTAAGGGGGAAATATTAAATGGATAATCAACAAGTTAGTTGGAATAGTGTGGGATTACGCATGGTTCAAGGTCTAACGACAACGATTGATGTGGTTCGTCAACTAGATGCTCAGGAAGCTTCTTTAGTTATGCGTTTGTTAGGAAAAAGCTGTACTCGGATGGTAAAGGATGGGGTAGGACATCAATTTGGAATTGCCCTAATTGAAACGAGTGCTCAATTTGCAATGAAAGAGTCATTGGTTTTGGAAGATGTTCTGAAAGTGATTACGGGCATAATTGGTCGCCTCTATTTTACAGCGAATACTGATGAGGAGCGTTTTCTTGTTGGTCAACTTGAAGAGGCAGTAAAGAATTACCAGGTGATTTAAAAGGACATTCGCAATTTTGTCTGCATACATTACAATTGAGTGGGGGATTTCAAACGGATGAAAAGGAGGAAGGGGTCCATGCGAATATATTATGTTCGGTTACCTGAGTTTGTACTTAATGTGTTAAGAAAAGTTTTTGGCTAAAGTGGAATGAAAAGGCATGTTCCCTCCTACAATGTATAGTAGAGACAAGCAAGGAGGGAAATTATGCGTCACAGTCGTTATGTATGGTTACTTGGGTTATCACTCTTCTGTCTATTCACATTAATCACCGTCAAAACGCCCCAAACAGTGATATCGGCACTATCGGAATCTCATTATGGGAACTCTCCACGTTCGACAATTCAACATTTTTGGTCGCTTATGGATCTCCGCCAAACAGACCTCGCCCGCGATTTATTAAGTTTGCCGGAGGGTACTGCGGACGAGAATGAGTTTAGTGCTTGGGAAAATAGGTTGAATAGAGATCCGTTATTAACCTTACAAAAAGTAGAGTTTATGAATTCGGATTTAAATTCGGCTACGTCCCAAGCGGTAGTGGTACGCGTTTATTGGACATCGCCAGTCCAAGACGTACAAAATGAAACGTTTTCTATTAATTTAAAGCAGACAGAGAAGGGGTGGCGTATTACACGAATTAAGCGGATGAACAACCTCTCGTGATCTACTAGCCATCCGGTTAATCCTGTGCCTGAGAACTCGCTGAAATTTTCTAGATGCCAATAATAATCATCCAATCTCCGTGACGCCCACTTTGCTAAGTGGGCGTTTAGTTCTCTACGTGTAGGTAGGGTAAACTCCTCTGAAAGTCCCAAGTTTAGCTTCAGCTGAAAAGTTTACAGAACACAGCTAATCCGAACTTGATTGGCGGTGTCTCTCTTGCATCCTCACCTCTATTACATCAGCAGCCAAAGAAATGAAAGTGACATTTAACCCTGGAGCTGAACCGAAAACACTTGATCCACAAATTTCTGACGGTGTTCCCGAAGCGATTATGGAGCTGAACATGTTCGAAGGTTCTTAACTTCCCTGAGGGGTATGTTTTGATTAAACTCGATTTTATTCACTTCAATTCTTTGAATTCAGTGGGTCTTGCCTGCATATGGAAAATTATGGTCTATTTTGCGTAAAACAAAATTCCAATAATATCCATGAAACCTGTTGTTTAAGCCTTTCTTGCTAAATCAACTGCTTTTCACAATTGCCTTATTATTTACGATTTCGACATCAACTCTAACGTATAATAAGGACACCGGATAGATGCAAAACGCTGAAAAAGCATTCAAGGTGAACCGGAATACAATTAAGGCGGGATGATAGTCGAATGGGTAAAAAAATAAAAATAATTATCGCAGATGATAATCGTAATTTGTGTCAAATGTTACAGAATTATCTTCAAGAGCAAGAGGATTTAGTCATTGTTGGAGTTGCTAACAATGGTTTAGAAGCTTGGGAGCTTATTCAAACTCAAGAACCAGACTTGATTATTCTTGATTTAGTGATGCCGAATTTAGATGGTTTAGGCGTATTAGAACGAGTTAATACTCGCTCAACAATGACACGTCCTAAAATTATCATGTTAACAGCTTTCGGACAGGAATCTCTCACGCATCAAGCGATGATGCTCGGTGTAGACTATTTTATTCTCAAACCATTTGATTTGGAGATTCTCACCAAACGTATCCGCTCTTTAACCCAGGATATGCCATCGACTGCTCCTGCTCATTTGTCTTCAGCTTCACCAGTCGTAACAACAGTCGGTAATGGGCTTAACCTCAATGTTGAAGTGACCACGATGATGCATCAAATCGGGATTCCTGCCCATGTTAAAGGATACCAATATATTCGGGATGCCATTTTGATGGTGGTGGAGGATGTCTCACTGTTAGGGGCGGTAACCAAGGAGCTATATCCTGGGATTGCCAAAAAGTTCGATACTGCACCCAGTAGGGTTGAACGCGGAATTCGCCATGCGATAGAGCTAGCCTGGGAACGTGGACATACAGATACATTAAAACGAATTTTTGGTTATTCTATGAATATTGAACGCCAAAAACCGACCAATTCTGAATTTATAGCACTTCTTGCTGATAAATTAAGGGTGATGAGTAAAGTAAGCTAGCCTAGTGATGCCAAATGTTTGAGATCTTAAGTGCTATAAAAAGTAAATGCACATAAAAACGACTTTTAGTCCTTTAAATGGTTTCCACTTTAAATAAATAGAGGTATCTGCCCTCCCTAGTGAGGGTTATTCCTTTTTATTAGCCACTATGTATTTCCTTAAAAAAATTCCTCCAATCTATACCTAGCATTAAGATTGAGGTTTGCTATTCGTAGATAAGCAATGTTACAATTATTAAATCAAAATGACCGTAGGAGAGTATGAAGGATGGAGACAATGTGGGTAAGATATTCTGCCTAATAGGTAAAAGCAGTTCGGGAAAGGACACCATTTCCAAGATGCTTTTACTCGATGAAGAACTGAATTTAAAGCCGGTAATACCCTATACGACTAGACCTAAAAGACACAACGAAAGCGAAGGGCTTGAGTATCACTTTGTCGCAGAAGAACTAGTAACATATTACAGGAAAAAGGGGAAAATCATTGAACAGAGGGATTATAATACAACTAATGGAAGATGGTCTTACTGTACGATAGACGATGGTCAAATTAATTTGTCTGAAGATAATTATTATCTGCTGATTGCTACTTTAGAGTCCTATAAAGACCTGCAGAATTACTTCGGCCCGAATAATGTTATCCCTTTATATGTAGAGATTGAGGATGGTGTTAGGCTTTTACGGGCAATAAACAGGGAGAAACAACAATCTCAACCTAACTATGAGGAGCTATGCAGAAGATTTATAGCGGATAGTAATGATTTTAGTAAACATAATTTGAAATATTTTGGCGTAGATACATATTATCTGAATGAGAACATATCAGAATGTATTAACAATATCAAAACCGACATTTTAAGCGTGATGCTCGAAACTCATCCTCCAAATTCTGTTGACGAATAAGGTCTTAACTTGGAACAGTAAGATTTACCAACACTCTTTAACATATCAGGAGAGGGGAACGATGCGTCGTTGCCCTTTTCAGTTGTACCCGTGTCGTATGCATATTAAAATAAACAAAGTCACAACGATAAGTTGTGACTTGAATTACATTATGGTGCGCCCGGCGGGATTTGAACCTGCGACCTCCGGCTTCGGAAACCGTCACTCTATCCACTGAGCTACGAGCGCTTATCGAGGAGACTTCATTACTTTACTCAATAATGAGTATTTTGTCAAGCGAATATCAATCATCCGGGTTCTTGAGTTGTCTCTTAGAGGACTCTGCAGTATAATTCAACAAGGATGAACAACGTGTTGAATAATGATGATGAACGGAGGATACAAGTGCAGTGGAGACGTTTCCGTGAAAAATTCCCATGGCAATTATTGAAACACTTTTTGGGAATCATAATAGGTGCTACGGTCGTGAGTATAAGTATTAATACACTAATTATTCCCAATCAAATTGCTGACGGTGGCGTTACAGGAATTGCTATTATATTTCATTATTTATTTAATTGGCCGGTAAGTTTGACAATTCTCTTACTGAATTTGCCTCTTTTCCTATTGGGCCTACGTTTGGTGGGACGAAATTTTTTGGTCTATAGTGTCTTGGGCGTTACCGTGCTTTCGGCCGTACTTTCCCTGACATCACACCTCCCAGCCTTAACCCATGATACGCTGCTTGCCGTTATCTCCGGAGGGGTCCTTTCGGGAATCGGGATGGGTATTATTTTTCGCTCCAGTGGTTCGCTTGGTGGGACGGATATTTTGGCTGTCCTGTTTGCCCGAACAACCTCATTGAGTGTGGGGCAAATATTACTGGGAATTGATGGGGTAATCTTCCTGGCAGTTGCCATTTTATTTCGACCTGAGATGGCTATGTATGCCATGATATACATGTTTATAGCTACGCGCGTCGTTGATTTTGTACAGGAGGGATTGAGTCACTCGAAGTCCGTTATGGTGGTGACCGACTCCCCTCAGAAAATTGCTGAGGAAATCATGGCGAAGCTTGAACGAGGGGTTACACTTTTTCAAGCGTCAGGGGCTTTCTCAGGGGAGGCAAAACAAGTCGTTTATTGCGTTATTAATCGTACAGAATTGTCTCAAATCAAAAAAATTATTCGGGATCAAGATCCTCGGGCGTTTGTGGCTATTTCTGAGGTACCAGAAGTGGTCGGAGAAGGGTTTTCATCTTGGAAAGGACATTAGGGAGATAGGAAAGAAGACGCAGTCAGATATGAAGACCTGGATCTCGCGAATTCACTCAGATGAGATAGGGGATCGAGTGAGCTGTGCTTAGCGAGCAGCGGGTACATCCTTCAGGTTGCTTTCGGGCGGCCAAGTGCTGCTTGCCTGGGAAAGCAATTGTCCCACCGGGATGAGAGTATTGCCTTTGGTTTTGAGGCGTTCGATGACGGTAGGTAAGGCTTGAATGGTATCTGGAGCTGAGTCAGAGGCGTGAAATAAAATAATATCTCCGGCTTTTGCCCCGGCCCCCGGACGTATCCCGTTGAGCACATTATTTATGACTGCATTTGGTCCGGGACGTTTCCAGTCCAGAGAATCCACACTCCACTGGATTACTCGATATCCCAGCTTATTGGCGGTGGATATGACCTTATTATCATAGGCTCCGTTCGGTGCACGGATTAAGCGGACTTTCTGACCAGATATTTGTTCAAGGACTTGTTGAGCAGTAGTTATTTCATGTTCAATTTCGCCGGGTGCTAAGGTATTAAGATCAATATGACGGTTTCCGTGCGACCCAATTTCATGGCCATCGGCCACTATTCTTTGCACCAATTTTTGATGTTTTTCTGCCCAAGGACTGGAAAGGAAAAATGTAGCATGAACTCCTTCCTTTTTGAGGATATCAAGGATTGGTTCTGCGGTCTTCTCTCCCCAACTGATATCAAAGGTTAGCCCAATCGCTTGGGAGTTAACGGTTGTTGAGTAAATCGGCTTTAATTTCCCGGAAAAAACAGATGTGACATTCTCACGGTAAGCAATCAAGACGAACAAAAGAATTCCCCAGAGGGCAATATTACGCCATGATGGACGTTTGAAAAAAATAACTCGCATTTGGCACTCCTCCTTTGTAATAGATATTCGTTAGAAAGCCAGATCATGAGGTGTAAAATAAAAAAACGCTTTGTCAAAGCGTTTTAATTTTGGAGTGCAAAGGCGAGAATCCTCAACCCATGCGGGGGTGAGGATTCTCGCCTTTAAATGTTCACACAATAATTGATATCTTTAATGAAATTATATTTATGTAAATTAATTATCCTAACGATGAGAAAACCGTTCGCCCAACACAAATTTTAATAGATCAAATTTAAATAATAATTTAAGAAAAAAATGAAGAACAATAAAAGAGACACTGACAAAAACGACGAAGCGTATCAGGAAGAAGGCAACCGCAAATACCCACACAAATACTTTACCTAAGATCAAAGCAGAGAAATACAAGCCTATAATGAGTATGAGAAGTTTGAGTGCAACCATCCAATAATTTGAAGATTGAGTTGGACGATAAGAATTCAAGGTCAAACACTCCCTTCTTGAACTTAAATTTAGATTATCATATTTCGACTTTTATGTCTAGGTTACAAGATAGTTCGTCCTAAATTTCCTTAACTTAGAAGGCTATCCAAAGCTGTTTAAAAGAAGTGCCTAGCCCATATCTATACATTTTGGTATGCCCAATAAATCGACTCGTGCATATGATGGAGCAGACACGGAGGCGATAATATGAACAATGGAGAATTATCCGATTGGCGGTATCTTATGGAGGTTGGGACACAGTGTCTTGGAGAAGAACAGTATCTTAAAGCAGAAGATTATTATACGCAGGGCCTATTAAAGGCGTATCAATTAACCGTTCCGGAGATAGTTGCCTTTACGTTACGACTGTTAGCAACAGTGAGAGTGCGCTTAGGAAATTTAGAGTTTGCGGAAGAGGGGTTTAAAGAAGCATTACGTATTTGCCAGGAGCTTCAGAATGCTAAAGGGATGGCTGAGGCTTGGGCTGGGTTAGCCAGCATATCGGTTAAAAAGGGGATGTTTCGAGACGCTGGAAGAGACTATGAGCTTTCAATATCCGTCTACCCGAGTACATCTCCGCCGTTGAGACTGGGGATGCTCTATGCAGACCTTGGTCAAGTTTATGCTACCCTCAAAGAATGGACTTTGGCCATGAACGCCTATACACAGGCGCAAGACATTTGCCGTGCCAACGGGTTTCCTAAAGGTGAAGGGGAGATGGAGGTTCTCTTAGGAGAATTGTGCTTTCAACAAGGGAAAAAAGTGGAAGCGACAATGAACTTAAAGCATGCTTGCCAGATTTTTGCTCAAATAGCTGATGTAATCGCATTGTCGAATACGCTTCAATATTTGGCGTTACTCTACTTTGATCAAAATAAAATGCGTTTGGCTTTTGAATGTCAACAAAGGGCAGTAGCCCTCTGTTTAAAATTTGATACAAGAAATGTATTCAGTGAAAGCTGTTTTTTCTTAAGCAAAATTGAACAAACCTTAGAAGATTATGAGGAGGCAAAGTATTACCTTGAATTATCCATACGGTTTTATCCCCAACAAGATTTAGACCTTGCCTTGCGTTACCAAAATTTAGCTGGGCTGTTCTTCATTTCACTGGATTTAGCTAAGGCAGAACTCTATTATTATAAAGCCTTAAGTCTCTTCGAAGCGATAGAGGATCATCTGCGCATCGGCGAAGTATATGAAGCCTTGACAACTCTAAAAGAAATTAGGGAGAGTAAAGTTGTGCTCCCAGAGAGTCAAGCCAAATACGAGGATAAATCCCGACTTCATGGCGAGTTTTCTCTGGAAGACTTGGTTCGTTTAGCAGAGTTTTATGAAAAACGACGTAATTTCAGGGACGCCTTAGAATATTATTGGAAGGCCCTCCACATGGGACGAGATACGGAAATATCGACAGATTGGATTGAAACAAGAGTTCAACGGGTTTCAAAATACTTGCGTCGCAAAAAGTAATTAAGGTGATTCCCGAAATATTTCGAAAAGTAGGGTTTATAAATCACTGTGGTTCAGATAGAATAGCATTATAGAAAGTTTCTCCTAACATAAAAGGGGATGAGGGGGGAATCAACATGCGAGAGGAAGATGCGATACTCCTCGAATGCTTGGAAGACGTGTATCATGCCTTTGAAAAAGCCTTAAAGAAGGCTGGAAAAGTTCGATCGATCCATGTCCGAAAATTTGAGCGACTTATTGATGAATTATTGAGCGAGCGCCGAGTTTTTGAAGACATTTCCATTCCAGCCCGGCTCATTGTCGAACAACTGCTGGAATCCCAATTTAAAGTTGGCCAGGTTGCGCTGGAAGCAGAGTATTTGAGACAAGCATTTACTGGCGTTGAATCCGTCAAAGTCGAGGAATTCGGAATAATTCGTGTGAAACTTGGCAATGTAGAAATTTCCTGGCGAGATGGAAGTTATTCCTATTACCTTTATCCTGATAAAGTAGAACTAAGAGCGACAGATGAGAAGTCGGCAATTAAGTTGTTGTTTTCGATTGCCTTCAATCGACAAACTCTAGAGAGGTTTCCTGAAATACTAACGTCCCCAAAGGTGATTTATATACATCCACAACTTGAAAATTGGATGCGGGGTGTGCAATAATGTCAAATCTTTCGCAAGGATTGGTACAAGTTTATACCGGAAACGGCAAGGGAAAAACAACCGCTGCTTTTGGTTTGGCAATTAGGGCAGTAGGTCATGGTTTTCAAGTTTTTATTATTCAGTTTATGAAAGGGAGGGATGATTGCGGAGAGTTAGAGGGTGTGAAACGTTTGTCGCCAGAATGCCAACTTGAACACTACGGCGGACAAGGCTGGGTTCAGAAAGGACAACGTCAAGAGGAACACATTCACGAAGCTCGGAAGGGCTTTTTGAGGGCGCAGGAAATCATTCTTTCAGGAAAATGGGATATTGTAATTCTTGATGAAATTGTCAATGCGCTCTGGTTTGACCTAATACCTGAGAGTGAAGTTTTAGATTTATTGAGTAAGAAGCCACTTCATGTTGAAGTAGTTTTAACTGGCAGAAATGCTTCACCGGCGTTAATCGAAAGAGCGGATCTTGTGACGGAAATGGTTTTAATAAAACATCCTTTCGAACAAGGAATTATGGCGCGTCTTGGAATTGAACATTAACTTAGGCTTGGGTTTTTAAATATAGATGGGGGTTTCAGTTGTTAAACTAAAACCAAACCATTGTAAATTGAAATGACAATGGATATACTATCTTTATAAGGTTAGGACATTGTCTTGTCCATGCTGAGCCATTCAGGGTTGATGCATGGGCGTTTTTCGTTTTTGAAGAGTTGAAGGGAGATAGTAGAGTATGTTGATGACCAAAGAGGACGTCTTGCGAGAAGCACATGACAAAGGGGTTAAGTTCATTCGGCTGCAGTTCACTGATATCTTCGGAATACTTAAGAATGTTGCCATCACGATTGAGCAGTTAGAAAAGGCTTTAGATGGGGAGCTTATGTTTGACGGTTCTTCTATTGAGGGATTTGCGCGCATTGATGAATCTGATATGTATCTGCGACCGGATCCAAATACTTTCGTCGTATTCCCTTGGCGTCCCAAAGAAGGGGGAGTGGCTCGGCTCATTTGCGATGTTTATAACCCTGATGGAACTGCCTTTGTAGGCTGCCCTCGCAATGCTCTGAAAAGTGTATTAATGGAAGCCTCTGAAATGGGGTATACGATGAATGTCGGACCAGAATTGGAGTTTTTCCTCTTCCATACAGATGCGGAAGGACGTCCGACAACTATTACTCACGATAAAGCGGGCTATTTTGACTTAACCCCCATAGATCTTGGCGAGAACGCACGTCGCGATATGGTTTTAACGTTAGAACAAATGGGCTATGAGATTGAAGCCTCTCATCACGAAGTGGCGCCCGGACAACATGAGATCGATTTTAAATATTCAGATGCCTTAGATATTGCCGATAAAATTGCTACATTTCGTTTTGTTGTACGCACAATTGCTCAGCATCATGGTTTACATGCTACGTTCATGCCTAAACCTATTTTCGGTATCAATGGATCTGGAATGCACAGCAATCAATCGCTTTATAAAAATGGTAAAAATGCCTTCTATGATCCTCATGATCCGATGGAGCTTTCCGAAATTGCTTACCATTATATTGCCGGACTGATGAAATATGCGCATTCCTATACGGCGATCACGAATCCAACGGTCAATTCATACAAACGTCTAGTACCGGGTTATGAAGCTCCTTGTTATGTTGCCTGGTCTGGGAGAAATAGAAGTCCCTTGATTCGCATACCCTCTAAAAGAGGTTCTTCGACCCGCATCGAACTACGGAGTCCTGATCCTTCTTCTAATCCGTACTTGGCCCTTGCAGTTCAGCTTAAGGCTGGCCTGGACGGTATTAAGAACAAGCTCACTCCGCCCCCTCCCGTTGATCAGAATATCTATGCCATGACTAGGCAAGAACGTGAAAAACTTGGGATAGCTTCACTCCCGGGAAGTCTAAAAGAAGCATTGGTTGAACTAGGCAAGTCCCCAGTTATTTGCGAAGCTCTGGGTAATCATATCTATCAGCGCTTTGTTGAAGCGAAGACTGAAGAATGGGATAGTTTTCAAGTCACAGTCACTCAATGGGAGATTGAGCGGTATTTACACATGTATTAAGTATTAAGGGCCTAGCTAATGCTAGGCCCTTTGCTATTGATGCTCAAAAAGTCAATAAAAATATAATATTGTGAATATTCCAACTCATTATGGATTTTTTGAGTTGTGTGTGCTAATATGAATTTAATGATAGTGAAAATAGATAAAAGGAGTGTATCACAGAGTGGTAACGATAATTCGTGAAACCGAAACGCACTCAACTTTTCGTCGCCAACGGCAATTTCAAATTGGAGACCGCGTTATTACGTGTAACCGTCGTCTTGGAAATGTTGTTCGTGTCGATCGCGATGAGATTGGAGACTATATTGTAGCTCGCTTAGATATTATTCGAGGCGAATTTGCTTACGATCCATGGGATTTGGAAAAAATTGATTAATTATTTTAGTGCAGTGAAAAGAACATCTCAATGTTGAGGTGTTCTTTTCTTTTTCACCATAAGAATATGCCTTATCTTCTTTGAGTAAGCATATACTAAGCTAAGTATGACCCGTCAGGTCTTGCTGAGGTTAGAGAAGGGAGGGCTACCATGGAAGTCATAAAGTGGTTACGTGAATATCGAGCAAATGAGGCTGCTCTGGCGTGGAGCGGTACGTTAGCTGATTATTTGGCAATGGTTACCAAAAACCCCAACTTGGCACTGCATGCTCATGCTCGAATCTATGCGATGATCAAAGCGGCTGGAGTTGAAACAATCGGAGATCAAAAGAGATATAATTTCTTCGACAAAGAACTTTTTGGCTTAGATAAAACGTTAGAACGCTTGATTGAAGAGTATTTTCACAGTGCTGCCAAACGATTAGATGTCCGCAAGCGTATTTTATTGTTAATGGGGCCTGTAAGTGGTGGCAAGTCAACAATCGTTAGCCTTTTAAAACGTGGACTTGAGGAATTCACAAGAACTGAGGAAGGTGCGGTATATGCAATCGAGGGGTGCCCGATGCACGAGGACCCTCTGCATCTGTTGCCTGTTTCTTTACGTGAAGAATTTGAAGCAAGGTACGGTATTCGCATCGAAGGAAATCTTTGCCCAGTTTGTCGTTTGCGTTTAGAGGAAGAATTTGGGGGTGAAGTTGAAAGTTTCCCCGTAAAACGAATTCTATTTTCGGAGGAGCAACGGGTAGGAGTTGGGACGTTTACCCCCTCAGATCCTAAATCGCAAGATATCGCAGATCTAACGGGCAGCATCGATTTTTCTACAATTACAGAATATGGATCAGAGTCTGATCCACGTGCCTATCGTTTTGACGGAGAACTCAACAAGGCCAACAGAGGTCTCATGGAATTTCAAGAAATGCTGAAGTCCGATGAAAAGTTCCTTTGGAATCTTCTCAGTCTCTCTCAGGAAGGAAATTTCAAAGCCGGACGATTCGCCTTGATTTCTGCTGATGAATTGGTTATTGCTCATACTAATGAAAATGAATATCGGGCTTTTATCGCGAACAAGAAAAATGAAGCCCTGCAGTCCAGAATTATTGTTATGCACGTTCCTTATAATCTCAAAGTCAGTGATGAAGTAAAAATTTATGAAAAGTTAATCCGCCAAAGTGACATTCAAAATGTGCACCTCGCTCCGCATAGTCTTTGGGCCACCTCAGTGTTTAGTGTCCTTTCCCGCTTAAAGCCATCGAAAAAGCAAGGGATGGATCTTGTCAAGAAGATGAGGATCTATGATGGCGAAGATGTAGAAGGATTCAATCAAAAGGATATTAAGGAGCTAATGATGGAGGGAGACGAGCTAGGCGAAGGCATGGAGGGTGTGGACCCTCGTTACGTGATCAACCGAATTTCCACAGCCTTAATTCGAGATGCCCATGCTTGTATCAACGCTCTAGATATTTTAAGAGCTATTAAAGACGGATTAGCTCAGCATACCTCCATCATGAAAGAGGAAAAAGAAAATCTTCTTAATCTAATCTCTATTGCTCGACGCGAATATGACGAAATGGCCAAGAAGGAAGTTCAGAAAGCTTTTGTCTATGCTTACGAAGAATCTGCGAAATCTTTATTGAATAATTATCTTGACAATGTCGAGGCCTTTTGCAATTCTTCGAAACTGTTTGACCCTATCACCAGTGAAGAACTGGCACCTGACGAGCAACTAATGCGCAGCATTGAAGAACAAATCGGGGTTTCGGAAAATGCTAAAAAAACCTTCCGTGAGGAAATTCTCATTCGGATCTCGATGTATGCTCGTAAGGGGAAAATATTTAGTTATACGTCCCATGAACGGTTGAAGGAAGCCATTGAAAAGAAATTGTTTGCTGATTTGAAGGATATTGTCAAGATTACAACGTCAGTTGATCATCCAGATCAGGAGCAATTATTAAGAATTAATAATGTTATGGATCGTCTCGTTAATGAACACGGATACTGCCCGATCTGTGCCAATGAGATCGTGAAGTACGTGGGGGCCCTTCTTAACCGTTAGAGAGGGGGATAAGTGTGGCAGATGACATCATTGTGAGTCGGGATGACTGGAGTTTGCATCGCAAAGGGTACCTTGACCAATCAAGACACAAGGAAAAGGTTGAGGAAGTCATTAAGCAACAACTAGGGGATTTAATTGTCGATGAAAGTATTATCTTAAGCGATGGTAAAAAGAACACAAAGATTCCTATGCGTTCCCTTGAAGAATTTCGCTTTCGGTATGATTTGAATAAAAAAAATCATACCGGACAAGGGACTAAAAAAATGGTCCCGGGCGAAATTATTGGTAGCGATCAGCAGAAGGGCAAAGGTGCTGCTGGAAATGGAGCCGGGGAAGAACCTGGTCAGGATATCTATGAAGTTGAGGTCACGTATGAGGATTTGGCAAATATTCTCTTTGAAGAATTAAAGTTACCCAATCTGGATGATAAAAAAAGACCGCTTATTGCACACGATCGTCCGGAATTCAACGATGTTCGCAAAAAAGGGCTGATGGCGAACGTTGATAAAAAGCGCACGTTGCTTGAGAGTATAAAAAGGCAGGCATTTTCGCAGAAGCAGAACCAAGAGGCTAGATTACGAATTTCTCCAGAAGATTTGCGCTTCAAGACTTGGGATACTCGACCGAATTTTGAAACCAATGCTATTATTTTGGCGATGATGGATACCTCCGGCTCAATGGGGCAATTTGAAAAATACATTGCCCGGACATTCTTCTTTTGGATGGTCCGTTTCTTGCGCCTAAAGTATGAAAATGTGGAGATTCGTTTTTTAGCTCACCATACGGAGGCCAAAGAAGTAACAGAGGTAGAATTCTTCACGCGCGGAGAAAGTGGAGGAACCCGTTGTTCCTCAGTGTATCAATATGCCCTTGATTTAATTGAAAGAGAATATCCCCCAGCTCATTACAATATTTATCCGGTTCATTTTACTGATGGCGATAATATCGGCTCTGACAATACCAAGGCCATGGCCTTAATGCAACAGTTAGTTGAAATGAGCCGAGTCGTCGGTTACGGAGAGATCTTAAGAACACATTATTCCAGCACTTTGATGTCAACGTTAAAACGAATCACGGATCCGAAATTACGGTTGGTAACGATCAGGGAGCGCAATGAGGTATACGTTGCGCTCAAAACAGTTTTTTCCTAGAGCAGGTCAAACAGTGAGAGATTGATCGCCCTAGCCCTAGGAAAAAGGACGTAATAGGTAGGGGGGAAGTCATGGACAATGAGATGCGAGACTTAAACTCCATAGCGCAAGATATCGCTCAAGTGGCCCGTGGCATGGGTCTTGATTTCTATCCTGTAAATTTTGAGATCGTTCCGGCGGAAGCATTGTATACGTTTGGAGCTTATGGAATGCCGGTGCGCTTCACACATTGGAGTTTCGGAAAAGCCTTTAACCGGATGAAGACTCAATATGATTTAAACTTGAGCCGGATTTATGAACTCGTTATAAATACTAATCCGGCCTATGCCTTTTTGTTGGAAGGCAATGGCTTAATTCAAAACAAATTAGTTATCGGGCATGTCTATGCCCATGTGGACTTCTTTAAGAATAATTGCTATTTTTCACGTACTCCGAAAGACATGGTTGCACGCATGGGGGCACATGCCGAGAAAATTCGAGACTATGAATTACGTTATGGCCGAGAAAAAGTCGAGCGAACTTTGGACGCTGTCCTAGCCATTCAAGAACATGTGGATGCAAGGTCCCACATTGGTGCTAAAGGTAAAATGGAAAATTCGCCTAAGGTCAATGTGCCTTACAAGGATGAAGGGCATACCTGTCATGGTAATGCCTGTCAGGAAAACCATACTTGCGCTGGAAAATGTGGTGGAAATTGTAATTCAAAAGAACAAAGCAAGCAAGATTTTCCTAAGAAGACTCGATCAAAAAGAGCATCTTTACCCTATGAAGATTTATGGGGAGATCTGTTAGACGATGAATGTAAATGTCTGCCCCAGACAGAGTATGAAGATCTCTTACTTTATCTTATCAAGTTCGCGCCCGGGCTCGAAGAATGGCAAAAAGACATTGTTAGTATTGTTCGTGAAGAATCGTTTTATTTTTATCCTCAAATTGAGACAAAAATTATTAATGAAGGTTGGGCGACATTCTGGCATGCCAGAATCATGCGTGAACTTGATCTTACAGATGCTGAATCCCTAGAATTTGCACTAATGCATAGTCAAGTCGTGCAGCCTTCGCGTATGGGACTGAATCCTTACTATTTAGGCGCAAAAATATGGGAATATTTGGAGAAGAACAAACCTCTAAACGAGCTTTTTGAGCTCCGGGAAACGGAAAACGACCTTTCGTTCATCCGTAATCACCTCACTCGAGAATTAGTGGAAGAACTGAATTTATTCAATTTCCGCAAAGTTGGAGCCCACTGGCAGGTTACGGAAAATGAATGGGAGAAAGTGCGAGACAATCTCGTACAGCAACTTGTTAATGGAGGACATCCCAGAATAGTCGTTCTTGAGGGAGATTATGAGGGTAAGGGGGGGCTGTATCTTAAACACCGACATGAAGGGGTCGATCTCGAAATCGTCTATCTAGAGAAAACCCTTTCTTTGGTTCAGTTTCTTTGGGGGAAAGCGGTTGCTCTTGAAACAGTCGTCGATGCCAAAAAGGTTATTTTCGAATGTTCCAATGGACTGGTTAGTCATCGTCAGATAACTAACATGGTGGAAAAATAATTCTCGGGAAACTATAAATAAGTTCTAAATCAAAGCAGATGTTAGCAGTAATGTCTGCTTTGAAACTATTGAAGGATTTTAATTAATAGAGTGGAATTTATAAAAGGCTATCAATCTGAGTAAGACAAGAATAATGGAGCATATTGTCAAAGGGAATAGGTCTATGGTAAAATACCCACGATACTTAAGCTCGAGAGAAAATAAGAGATTAGTATAGGAGGTTTACATTTGGAAGCAATTTTAACGCACCTCGGACAATTCGTTGAATATATGATTTCATCCTTTGGCTATGCTGGGGTTTTCTTTGCTATGGCAATTGAGAGTGCCTGTATTCCTTTGCCAAGTGAAATCATTCTGCCCTTTACCGGCTATATGGTGTTTGCGGGGCATTTCGGTTTTTGGCAAGCAACCATCGCTGCAACCTTAGGGAACCTTTTTGGTGGGCTTGTCGCCTATTATGTCGGTGTGTGGGGAGGTCGTCCGTTTCTCAAACGTTATGGGCGTTATTTTTTTATTAATGAGCGAGAACTGGCTTGGACAGAACGGTTATTTGAACACTATGGAGAAGCAACAGTTTTTGTTGGCCGAATGTTGCCTATAGTGCGTACTTTTATATCTCTTCCCGCTGGTATTGCCCGCATGAACCCACTGAAAATGGCTACCTACACGACAATCGGGGCATTTTTATGGTGTACTTTGTTAATATTTGTGGGCCGAAAATTAGGAGAGAATTGGGATACACTAAAACCTTATTTTCATCGTGCCGATGTAGTCGTTGGTGGGGCTATTGTTTTGGTAGTTATATACGTCTTGTGGAAACACCTCAAACGCAGATAGTTTGATCTCTTCGGGATAAGATATATACGAACAACGAAACTGCGAACTAAGATCACGAATCACGAAACGAGGAAGGTAGGTAGGGCATGCACGGGCTTGAGCACTATGTGATCAACATAATCTTTCACTATCGTTATGCAGGCCTATTTCTACTCCTAATTGGCGGCATGGTTGGTGTTCCGGTCCCCGATGAATTTCTGATGACGTTTAGTGGGTTTCAAACGTCATTGGGGCGTATGAATTTTGGGGAAACTCTTTTCACAGCTACTCTTGGCAGCTTCCTGGGAATGAACCTGAGTTATTGGATCGGCAGGCGCTTAGGAATTCCTTTCTTACATAAAGTTGCGCCCTATCTTCATCTCAATGAAAAAAAGATCAGCCGAGCTGAACATTGGTTTCAGCGTTTTGGTGATCGGTTGATTGTAATTGGATACTTCTTTCCGGGATTTCGTCATTTCACAGCGTATTTTTCTGGGATGAGTGAATTGAATTATGGTCGTTATGCGGGGTTAGCAGGTGCAGGTGCCTTTTTATGGACTTTAACGTTTCTCACACTGGGACGAATCCTAGGAGAGCATTGGGCCAAGATCACCCTTATTTTGCACCGTTATTTGGCACGGGGCGGAATTGTGCTTGCCATTATTTTGTTCTTTATCTATCTCTATAGCGTGAAGCGAGGACGGGACAGCAGGGAAGATGAATAAGGTTCCGTAATACCTTCCAAGCATTAGGTGAAAACTAAGTCAAGTGGTATAATTTAATGTGTCAAAACCCAAACATAAAGGAGGTTCACTCAGGTGACAAATGAAAGTACACAGGATAAGCAAAATCCAATCGTAACTATCGATATGGAAAGCGGCAACACGATTAAAATTGAACTTTATCCAGAAGTGGCACCCCAAACCGTTAAGAATTTCGTGTCCCTCGTCTCAGAAGGTTTTTACGATGGTTTAATTTTCCATAGAGTTATTCCCGGCTTTATGATTCAAGGCGGTGACCCTAATGGGACTGGGATGGGAGGCAGTAAACAAACGATTCCTGGCGAGTTTTCCGCTAATAGATTTAAAAATGATTTAACGCATGACCGTGGAGTTATTTCCATGGCCCGGACCTCAGACCCTAATTCAGCTAGTTCTCAATTTTTTATTGTTGTCAAGGCTGCAAGCCACTTAGATGGTCAGTATGCTTCGTTTGGAAAGGTCACCGAAGGTATGGAGGAAGTCGATCGGATCGTCAGTGTTCCGAAGAATCCTGGAGATAAACCATTAGAAGACCAGAGGATGAAGAAAGTGACTATCCAACTTTAGTAATACTCTGAATTGTGCTACCTCGTACCCGCGCAGAAGAAGAGGGCCTTGCCCTCTTCTTCTGCGTATCAAATTCCAGCACCGTTTAACCTGCACCACATAGGAATGGAAAAAGTTGTTTTCAGATGGAGGGGTTAAAATGTTAGATTTGTTGCGTTTATATGGTCAAATTGTGGAGGAGCAGAGTTTTACTGTTGTTGCGCGGAAATTGGGAATTAGCCAACCTGCGGTCTCAAACCAGATGCGGGCGCTTGAAGAGAAACTGGGGGTCAAGTTGCTTTATCGCAAAGGCAAGGGTTTTGCCTTAACTCCAGAAGGGGAAACAGTCTATCGGCATACCTTGCATATGCTTGATGAATGGTCAGAGCTTCTGCGAGAAATCGGGGGTTCTGAAAGGTTAATGAATGGGAAAGTTCACATTGGTGCTTCGCACATTCCAGGTGAATATTTGCTTCCATTGTACTTAGCCGCTTTCAGAAAATTATTTCCGGAAATAATTTTCAAGCTGTCCATTGGGGACAGTCTTGAAATGGCAGAAAAGGCTCTTGCCCATGAGGTGGATTTTGCAGTTGTTGGAGCTGTATTCGATACGGAAAAACTAACCTCTGAATTTTGGCTAAAGGATGAACTGGGTTTCGTAGTTTCTAGCGACCATCCTTTAAGCACTAGGCAAAATATTGATATAAACACACTCCAAGAATATCCGATGATCATTCGGGAGACCGGATCCGGACATCGGAGGGCCTTTGAGGAGGCTCTTGCGAAACGTGGGCTCGATTTAAATGACTTTAACATAGCCTTAGAAGTTGGAAGTACTGAAGGCGTGAAAAATGCAGTTCGTTCTGGCCTAGGGTATTCATTTCTGTCAAGACATGCTTTAGAGTCTTGTGAGAAACAAGGTTTGATATGGACGAACGTTAAAGATTTACATATCGAACGTGGTTTTTACTTATTAAGTCGTCGGAATAAATCTTTAACGATCATTGCGGATGAGTGCTATCGGTATCTGGCTGCTCAGAAGTCAGAAGCCAGAGAGCAGAATCTAGATGATATGCACCGATAACTAGGCCGCAAAGCATCGTCCTTCGCAGTAATTGTTTGAATCAGATAGCCCAAAAAGGTCGCGTGGATTAGGGGCGGAGGGTATTTTTAAAGGGTTCGACACGTAAGGTTAAATTCCTCTGCGAGTTAATGCGATAATAACCTTGTTACTCAAGCAACCTTGTCACTACTGAGTTAAGATAAAGGAGCAGCACGTTTGAACTGGTTTATCAGTGAATTCAATATTCGGGCCTGGCGTCTGATCAATCATTACGAACCAGAGAAGGCTTCAGGCGTAACGTTGATTTATGGACCAAAAGGAATAGGTAAATCAACCTTGCTACGCTGTCTTTTCCAGCGTATTGGGCCAAATGAAGAGAGCGTTTTCACGGATGCCTTATCATTTTCTCGTCAGTACGCTTATGCCGCCCAAGATAACAAGCTTAATCCATTCCGGCAGCGATATCGCTCGACCCGGTTGCTAGTGATAGATGATCTCCAAATGTTTGAAGGCAAAGCTAAAACGATTGAGGAGCTTCATTATACTTACGAATATGTCATGGAAAATGGGGGCAAGATGGTGTTCACGCTTGAAGACGATTTGCCTCAGCTAGAATTTCTGGGAGAGCGGCTAGCATCTCGTTTTTTGAGCGGAGTGGTCCTTCCCATCAATCGACCTCAAGCCAATGAGATGGAGCGCTTTTTGGATGAATATACTCACCAAAAACACCTCTTCATGGACAAATCAGTCTTGGGGATTATCGCTGAACGTACAGATAATTTAGCGGACGCCATCAGGGTTATCGAGCAATTTGTTCAATTTGCTGAATTACAACAAGATGAATTGAGCTGTTCGTGCTTCCTAGCCTATTGGGAAAATGAAGCTAGAAAAAGAGATACGGTTGCTGATCCGGTGAATATTATTCGAATAGCTGCCCAAACTATGCAAGTTCCTATTGAGGAACTGATAGGGCCGGGTCGAACGCCGAGGATAAATGAAGCAAGACAATTGGCAATTTATACGATACGAACGCTTTGCCAGATTTCTTATCCGGCAATTGCGTGTTATTTTAATCGTAACCACTCTACGATGATAACCTCTTATAAAAAAATGGCAGAGAAACTGAACAATAACGATGAATTAAATAAAAAATATGAAATTATATTAAACACATTTAAAGCATAGGCTACTTCGGGGGCCAGACATTACACAGAACAATTGGAAATACGTGATTTGCTAGAGTAGAATACTTAATAAAGAAGATAATGAGAAGGGGTGATACAATGTCAGGTGCAATACAGCGGATTGGGGTACTAACCAGTGGCGGAGATGCTCCTGGGATGAACGCAGCTCTTCGCGCCGTCGTTCGGAAAGGAATTTTTCACGGTCTTGATGTTTATGGAATAAGTCGTGGCTACGAGGGGCTTATTCACGGAGAAATTCAAAAGATGAGTATTGGTTCTGTTGCGGATATTGTGCTCCGCGGTGGCACCATCTTGAAGACGGCACGATCCGAGGAAATGCGGACAAAGGAAGGGCAGCAAAAAGTTTTAGAACAGTTACATAAGTTTAAAATCGAAGCTTTGGTAGTCATCGGAGGAGATGGGTCCTTTCGAGGAGCTCAAACTTTAGTAGCTCAAGGTATTCAGATTGTGGGAATTCCAGGAACCATAGATAATGACATCGCCGGGACTGATTTGACGATAGGATTTGATACAGCCACTAATACGGTTGTAGATGCCGTGAGTAAAATTCGTGATACGGCGTCTTCTCATGAACGAACGTTTATAGTAGAAGTTATGGGAAGAAATTGCGGCAACATTGCGCTTCAGGCTGGTTTAGCCTGTGGAGCCGAATCAATTTTAGTCCCTGAAATTCCGTACAATTTAGACGAAATCAGCGAGAAATTAAAGCGGGGTCATCAACGTGGGAAAAACCATAGTATTATCTTAGTATCAGAAGGTGTGGGCAGCGCTTATAAAATCGGAGAAGAATTACGGTCTCGTTCAGGGTTTGAGACTCGAATCACCGTTCTAGGACATTTACAACGCGGAGGAAATCCCAGTGCTTTAGATGCTGTGATTGCTGCTGGCATGGGTGGGAAGGCGATCGAGATCATTTTAGCCAAAGAATCCAATAGGATGACGGCTTACGTGAATCAAGCCGTTGTCTCTAGCCCTCTTGACGCCGCTTATGGAACACGGCGTCCATTTAACAGAGAACTATATGATTTAGCGAATGAGCTTTCGATTTAGGCTTAGGAAATTGAATTAAAGAGATGAGGGTGAGTAATGGAAAACAAAGTTCAACCTGGAATAATGATAGATTATACGGGAATGATGAGTAGCTCTCAAAACCCGACGGGGTATAAAAAAGAGGAACTGTTGGGGCTTCAGAACGCTTTAGATCAAGCCCAAGCAATGCTTGCAACCCGGAGGGAAGCTGGAGAGATCGATTTCTCAAAGCTTCTGATCTCCATGAAAACCCAACTCTCCGAAATCATAGAGTATGCTGATACTGTCGCCCCTAAGTTCGAAAATTTTGTCGTTTTAGGAATTGGTGGTTCCGCGCTCGGACCATTAGCTGTTCACCAAGCCTTAAATCATTACTACTATAATGATCTTTCCCCGGCGAGGCGCGGTCATCGCCCTCGCTTTTATGTCTTGGATAATATTGATCCGGTTCGGGTTCATGAGTTGTTGCAAATGCTGGATCCAAGCAAAACACTTTATAATGTAATTTCCAAATCAGGTAACACTTCAGAAACTATGGCCCAGTTTTTAATCGTTCGAGACGATTTACGTCGGGCATGCGGAGACAGCTACGCTGAACATATTGTCATTACGACAGACAAAGAAAAGGGAAATCTATTACCGATCGCCCTTAAAGAAGGATATAAGCGGTTTGTGATTCCGGCTGGAATCGGAGGGCGTTTCTCAGAACTGACGCCCGTAGGCTTGCTGGCTGCTGCCATTTGTGGAATTGATATTAATCAGCTTCTGGAAGGTGCTCTGGAAATGGATCAGTTGATTAGAGAAGCTAAGGGAGTATTCTCCAATCCGGCACAACTGCGAGCGGCACTTGCCTATCAAGCATGGCAAAAAGGAAAAAATATCTCGGTTTTTATGCCTTACGCTGACGGCTTAAAAACAATGGCAGACTGGTATGCCCAACTGTGGGCAGAAAGTTTAGGGAAAGGTTACGATCGTCAGGGACGGGCTGTTCACGTCGGGCAGACACCCGTAAAAGCGCTGGGGGTTACGGATCAACATTCCCAAGTTCAGTTATATGCTGAGGGGCCTGATGATAAGGTCATAACTTTTGTAGCCGTTGAGAAATTTAAGGAAACTCAAGAAATCCCGGTCGATACGGAGTTGCCTGAGGACATTCAATTCTTAGGGGGACGGACCCTGGAGGAGTTGTTGTTTGCGGAACAAAAAGCCACCGAATATGCTCTGACCCTTGCCGGGCGGCAACATCAGAAGATTATACTGCCTACCTTGGATGCGTATCACGTCGGGCAATTATTGCTTCTACTCGAGTGGGAGACGGCTTATATGGGCGAATTATTAAACATTAATGCCTTTGATCAACCAGGCGTGGAGGAAGGAAAGAACGGGACCTATGCTTTAATGGGACGCAAGGGATATGAGAAGAAGAAACACGACATTGAGGAATATGGGAGAACGCGCTATGTTTTGCCGAAATAGAACTTCAGAGAGGAAGAGCCGAGCTCTTCCTCTCTTTAAAGTTATATCATACTACGGCAATGGCTCCTTTTACAGGAAGTTTTGTTTGGGACTATTAAGGTATAAAGGCTTGAGAATTACGCTCTTGCATGCTATGCTGAGAATACCAATAATTGGAGATGGTGTGGTACTTCGCAATAATTAATAAGAGGTGATGATCAAAATGCTTGGACAAAATAATCAGATATCTGAGCTGGACATCTTGACGATTGATCCCTATCTCAGACCCTTTGAAAAGGATCTTCGATTTCGAATGGACAAGTATGCTGCGAATAAGAAGACCCTACTTGGCAGATATTTGAAGTTAAAATCCTTTGCCAATGGGCATCTGTTTTATGGTTTTCATTTGGTCAAAGATGGTTGGTATTACCGCGAATGGGCTCCGGGCGCCGAGGAACTTCATCTTATGGGAGACTTTAATGGCTGGAATCCTGAAACCCATCCTTTAGAAAGAAAAGAGCACGGAAATTGGGAAATCTTTTTAGAAGGTAAAGATGCGCTCAAACACATGTCCTTTGTTAAAGTCAGAGTAAAAGCAAATGGTAAAGAGAGTGATCGGTTAGCCCTCTATATAAAGCGTACGGTTCAAAATCCGGTGACCTGTGATTTTGTCGGACAAATTTGGCAACCAGAGAAACGGTTTAGGTGGCATGATAAAGAATTCCATGTAGATCATACAGCTCCACTGTTTATTTATGAACTGCATATAGGTATGGCCCAAGAAAAAGAAGGTATAGGTTCATTTAAGGAATTTACAGATAATATTTTGCCAAGAATTAAAGATGCAGGCTATAATACAATTCAAATAATGGCAATAATGCAGCACCCCTATTATGCATCGTTTGGATATCAAGTATCTAATTTTTTTGCAGTGTCATCATGGTTTGGCACTCCGGATGATTTAAAGGAACTAGTAGATACAGCTCATTCAATGGGAATCGTTGTCTTGATGGATCTCGTGCATTCTCATGCCAATGATAATCATCTGGAAGGTATTAACGGATTCGATGGGACTGAATACCAGTTTTTTCATGAAGGATCCCGAGGGGATCATCCAGAGTGGAAAACTAAACTTTTCGATTATGGTAAAAATGAAGTACTTCATTTTTTGCTTTCCAATATAAAATTTTGGCTTGAAGAGTATCATTTTGATGGTTTTCGCTTTGATGGAGTGACCTCAATGTTATACCACCACCAAGGTCTTGGAGTAGTATTCTCAGATTACAGTAGGTATTTTAGTGTTGATACGGACCTGGATGCCATTACTTATTTGCAATTTGCTAATGATTTGATTCGAGAAGTACGTTCCGATGCCATAACTATAGCTGAAGACATGAGTGGTATGCCGGGAATGTGCCTGCCTGTGAAGGATGGCGGTATCGGCTTTGACTATCGATTGTCAATGGGAGTGCCCGATCTTTGGATAAAGATAATTAAGGAACGCAGAGATGAAGACTGGAGTATGAACCAATTATGGTATGAATTATCAGATCGCCGTCCCCAAGAAAAAAACATTGGCTATGCAGAATCGCATGATCAGGCACTCGTTGGAGATAAGACTCTAATATTTAGGTTAGCTGACCAGGAAATGTATTGGCACATGAAGAAGAATGACCAAAGTTTCATTATTAGAAGAGCAATTGAATTAAGTAAGCTGATAAAATTTCTCACAATAACGCTAGCCGGTGAAGGCTACCTAAATTTCATGGGCAATGAATTTGGCCACCCTGATTGGATTGATTTTCCGACAAAAGCTAACAACTGGAGTTATAAGTATGCCTGCAGGCATTGGAGTCTTATGGAGAATCCGGAGCTTCGGTATGCAGACTTGGCAAATTTTGATCGAGAAACTATCGCATTTTTGAAAGCTTACAACTTGATGCTGGCTGAAGATCTAGTAAACCTATGGATCGACGAGGAAGATAAAACTTTAGCCTATAGAAAAGGCGGGCTGATCTTTTTATTTAACTTCAATCCCACGAAATCTTTTCCGGATTTTGCTCTGCCTGTTGAAAAGCAGGGAGAATATCAAGTGGTCTTTAATAGTGATGAAAAAACATTTGCTGGACAAGGCCGTATTGCCATAGACTATATTTATCGCACAAAGATACTTCCTGAGCGAGAAAACAAGCTGGGATTTACGATTTATATTCCCAGTCGCACTGCACTGGTCTTAAGAAAACTATAGCTTGCATTCTCGGCATAAGTCAGTTTTCCTGCCGCAAATCCAGGTGAGGGCTTTCTATTTTGTGTTTGAAAAGAGCATAAATACATCCGATGAGCTAGCGATGAGAAGAGGTTAAAATAAGTGAAATTAATATCATGGAACGTAAATGGAATTCGAGCTTGTGTAAAAAATGGTTTTTTGGATTTCTTTACTAAAGAAGATGCAGATATTTTTTGCATCCAGGAAACCAAAGTGCAGCTAGAACAGATTCCATTTAATTTAGAGGGCTATTATTCGTACTGGAATTTTGCTCAGAAAAAAGGCTACTCCGGAACAGCGATATTTTCAAAAATAGAACCTGTCAGTATAGTCTATGGAATGGGTATAGAGGAACATGATAAAGAGGGAAGAGTAATAACTTTGGAGTTTGAAAAGTTCTATGTAATGACGATATATGCTCCAAATTCCCAGAAAGGGCTCGCTAGACTTGAATATAGGATGAAATGGGAAGAAGATTTTTTGAATTATCTAAAAGCTCTGGAAAGATTAAAACCGGTCATATTTTGTGGTGATTTAAATGTTGCCCATAAGGAAATAGACCTTAAAAATCCGAAGGCAAATCGGAAAAACGCTGGTTTTTCGACTGAAGAAAGAAACAAATTTAACGAAGTGATTAACAATGGCTTTGTGGATACGTTTAGATTTTTTTATCCTGATAAGACAGATGCGTATACCTGGTGGTCGTATATGTTTAATGCCAGAGCTAATAATGTGGGCTGGCGTATCGATTACTACTGTGTTTCGGCGGGATTGATAAACCAGTTGAAAAATACCGTGATCTATCATGACGTGTTTGGTTCGGATCATTGCCCAGTCGGATTAGAGATATTTTAAGTTTAGAGTCTATTATATCTCCCAAACTGGTAATAGATTTTACCACGAAGGTTAAGCTATGTAGTAAAATCGGTTGTAGATAAAGGGAGAAGAGTTTATGAGGTTATTCGTTGGAGTTGATCTGCCTGCTGATATCAAACATACTCTACTTATATTTCAGTCTGAACTAAAACATTTTGGAGTTGATGGGTTTTGGAAATCAGTGGATAATTTCCATATAACCTTAGAATTCTTAGGAGAATTAGACTTCGATAAGATTTCGGTATTTAAAGAAATTCTGACAAAAGTAGCAAGCAACTACAAACCATTCGGGTTAATTATTGCAGGACTAGGGGCATTTCCCTCTCTAAAGCAGCCTCATACCTTATGGACGACGGTAAGTGGAAATTTGTCTGAACTAAATCGTTTAAGACAGGATTTACATTATCAACTTAAAAGCAAAGGCTTTAAATTGGATGAACGACAGTTTAAGCCACATATAACCCTGGCCTCACGTCCAAAACTCGGCAAGGTTGATTTATCAGTAGTCCAAACAAAAATATTAGGTGAGTTTATGGTCGCTGAGGTTGTATTATTTGAGAGCAGGGCTATAAGTGGCAAAAGAGTTTACACAGATATATATAGAGCAGGCTTTGAAATAGCGGGAGAATGTAGATAGGAAGAGTTAATACCTGCAAAATTTTGAGCAGGAAAGGAACCATAACTGGTAGAGGCCGGTAAATAGGTTCCTTTTTATTATTATGTCCATGAAAGTATAATAAACTGCTGGTGGATATATCGTAGCCAATAATGGTTCGTTCGCCTGAGACTCTTTTTTATTCTGCTCTTTCTTGCATTATGATTTCTCAACCGGCATATAAAACAATATAGCTGATAATGTTACGAAAAATGATGTATAGAGGGGGTCAATGTATATGCCGGAAATATTATTAAGTGTTGTGCTAATAGCGTTGGTATCGCTCCAAGCATTAACTAACCAATCCGTGAGTTGTTATCTGCTTGATTCAGAACTGCATTATGTCTAACGCCGAGTGGATATAATGTTGAGGTTTGTTTATTTCTCTCGAGAAGGAATTCACTTGAAAGAGTCGAATTTACTCATTGAGAGGTGAAACAAGTGGAACCTATTTTTGCGTTAGATATTGGAACCCGTATGGTCATGGGGCTTGTAATGATCAAAAGCAAAGAGATGGGATACGAAATTTTGGCTAGCGCCCAAACAGAACATAAGCAGCGTGCGATGTACGATGGACAAGTTCACGATGTAGATGAAGTTGCTCGAGCCGTTATAAAGGTCAAAGAGACCCTCGAAAAAAAACTTAATGTCCCCTTAAAACAGGTAGCTGTGGCGGCGGCAGGTCGGGCGTTGAGAACGGAAGTTGCTTTTGCTGAACGTAAGGAACCACTTCCAGTGCGCTGGGAACGAGAGGACGTCTTAGCTTTAGAGATGGAAGCAGTCCATCGTGCGCTTCGTCAACTGCATACAGCAACGGATGCTGATGCACAATTCTATCACTGTGTTGGCTACAGCCCCATTGCTCGCTGGAATGAGGGCGAGGAAATCTCCAATTTGATTGGTCAGCGGGGGAAAGCTGCCAAGGTTTCCGTGATTGCGACCTTCTTACCCCGAACTGTCGTGGATGGTTTGGTGGCTGTGTTGGGACGAGTAGGTCTAGAAATGACAAGTCTAACCCTAGAACCAATTGCTGCAGGTCAGGCTGCCATACCTGCGAACATGAGGCGGCTTAATCTTGCTTTAGTTGATATCGGGGCTGGAACTGCGGATATTGCCTTGACTCGGGATGGGTCTTTTTTTGCCTATGGGATGGTCCCAATGGCGGGAGATGAGGTTACGGAGGCACTCTGCGCTCATTATTTGCTTGATTTTAAAGTGGGTGAAAAAGCGAAACGAGAATTAAATAAGAAGGCTCAGCTAACTTTCACAGATTTTCTCGGAGCGAAAGTTGTCGTTAAAAAGGAAGAAGTCTTAAATATTATTAAACCTGTGGTTGGAAAGTTAGCGGAGAGTATTTCAAGAGAGATTCTGAATCTTAATCATGACGTTCCACAAGCCATAATTCTGATTGGCGGAGGAAGTTTAACCCCTATGCTTTCTGAAATGTTGGCAGAGAACCTTAAAATTCCCCAGAACAGAGTGGGGATTCAAATCAGAGAACGTCTTGGGGAGATTTTTGGGGAAAAAAATCTCAAAGGACCAGAAAGCATCACCCCGATTGGGATTGGAATCACTGGGCTAGAGGGTGATGGGCTTCAATATTATACGGTGACAGTGAACAGTACGGTCGTTTCAATTTTCGAATTACAATTAGCGACAGTAGCGGAGGCTTTACTAGCCGCAGGAATAATGCCGCGAACTTTTTTTGGTAAGCCGGGAACTGCCTTGACGTTTGAATGGAATAGTGAAATGCGGTTTATTAAGGGGACAATGGGAAGTCCTGCCCAATTAGCGGTCAATGGTAAACCCGGTAAATTAGAACAGGCGCTCAAAGCGGGAGATCAAATTACGTTCGTTCCGGGAGAGCCTGGTAAAGATGCACAGGCGTACATTAAAGACGTTTTGCCTGTCCAAAAGGCCAAATGGATTTTTTGGAACGGCCAACGCGAAGCATATGTCCCGCAGGTCTTCGTCAAGGATCAATTGGTTCAAGAAACAGATGAAATTCTGGATGGATATAAAATAAGGTACCTTCCCAACGTTGACCTAAAGAATCTCTTGCAACAAAAGTGTTATAACTTGGATAAAAAAGAAGAGATAGAAATCCGTATCAATGGGAAACCACATTCCATTGACCTACACCCTGAGATTTTAGTCAATGGCTGTGGGGTAGAAGGGAATTGTATAATTCAGGAAGGGGACTCGATAGAGGTTCGCACAAAGCAGCTTACGATCGGCGAGCTGAGGCTTCAGCCTGAGCCTCTCATTTTCAGCATAAATGGGGTAGACATCGAATACCCTCCTCAAGAGACGATCATCTCCTGGCGTGGACAACCCGTTTCGGAAGCACAACCGCTCAAGGATGGAATGGATCTTAGGGTAGAGGGACATAAGCAGCAGCCGATCCTTTCAGATCTTTTGCCCTATGTTAAGTTTCCTGATGAGGTCCGACCAGGGTCGTTATTAAAACTAAGTGTCAATGGTCAACTCGCTGAATTTACCACAGTATTACTCCCAGGCGATCGAATGACTGTAGCTTGGGAATAAAAACACTTGACAATCGTGCTCTAGGCCATAAAATAGTAGTGGGGGTGGAGAGAAATGTTAGAAGGATTAATGGTCCTAGTTGCAATTGCTACGTTAATTGTTACATTGTATTCCGATTCGGGATCAGCTAAAAAGAAACATTCCAGCTATTTCCAAACGGTTCAGAAGCCGAATAGAAAAACAGTACGTGAGTTAACAATACCTGATCTGAGTCAAAACAATGGATTTTTCGAAAAACTTAATAGTTTATAAGCTTAACAGACCCGATGGTTGACATCGGGTCTGTTTTATGGTTAAAAGTAAATGGTTATATTAATTATTACATATCTATAAAGTTAAGCTGAAGAGACTTGAGACACTGACTTTTTAAGGATATAATAAAAGCTAAGATGACGAATTTTAAAAAAATGGGTAGAAATTTGGGAAGCTCTTTTTTAGAGTAGGAGGAAATAATGCATCAGTACTGGTTCTTCATTGGAAGTTTTCCTTTGCGTGCCTACGGGACACTTTTCGCGTTGGCCTTTATTATGGGCGTCAGCATTACACTATATTTTGCCAAAGCTGAAGGGCGACCGGAATACATGGAGATAGTAATGGATTTAGCACCCCTTTTGCTTATTGCAGGCATTTTAGGTGCTCGCATTTGGCAGGTGTTTTTTTTCGATTGGGCTTATTATAGCAAAAATCTAGGTGAAATTATTGCCATCTGGCATGGTGGGCTTTCGATCCAAGGGGGTGTAGCAGGGGCGTTATTAGGTGGCGGAGTTTACGTTTGGCGAAAGAAGTTGCCTTTTTGGGAAATAGCTGATTTAGTGGCTCCGGGGCTTATATTGGCCCAGTCGATCGGCAGAGATGCTAATCTTATGAATGGTGACGCTTTTGGAGGGCCAACGGGAGGAAATTTCGGAATACTCTATCCGGTTGGAACGATTGCCCGTGACACTTTTGGGAATCAACCGCTGTGGCCCGCAGAAGTTTGGGAAGGGCAAGTGGATGTGATTATTTTTGCCCTGCTCGTGATGCTGAAATTGAGAAAATGGCCATCGGGTACGATTTTTTTGTCGTACGTAATATTGTACAATTTAGCGAGGTTTTTTTTGGAAAACCTCCGCGGAGATAGCCCGCGGTTCCTATTCGGTTGGTCCGCAGCACAGTGGAGTAGTATGGTGGCTGTAATAATTGCCTTATTACTTATGGCTTGGAGAATATGGAGAGAACGGGAACGTGAGACAGCCTAAGATTCATATTTTCTCAATGATACAAAATAGTGCTTCTTCGATCTTGAGAAAAAATTGAATGGTTTCTAGATATTTATTTTGTTGCTCACGCCTATTCTCGTAGTCGTGAACCCCTACGAGGTGGTCTAATATTTCTGATCGTAAGGAAATTTGCACTCCTTCCGAGGTACCAGTGTATTGAAAATGATAGACATGTTGCTTCTTTTCATTGACTAATAAGGTCCCGCGTCCGTAGGTTGCTCGGTTTAAGACCTGAAAGGCGTCAAGAGCACAGGAATGGGTATAAGCAGTAACCAATAGTTCGGAATTTGGCGCAGGGCTAATTCCCAGTTCGCGCATGGCGATCTGAGCTACTCGATAACCTAGGGAAATTTCCGGACAAGTATGACCGTGAAAATCAACAACTTGTTCCCAAGCCGTTTTTTCAACACACATAGATCATTCCTCCATTCATTTCTTTAAGGTATATTGTATAACTGTAGAGCTTAAATAGAAAGTAATTTGCATATTTTTAAATAAATGCTGTTTAATTGCAGGAGTTTTCAAACTTGAGCTAGAAAATTACAAAAAAGACGTAAGAGAGGGAAATCTCACAGCGAGATTTCCCTCTCTTCTCAAGGATGTAATTCTGTTGGAGATGTTGTTAGAGCTTGGGAAAAAGCACTCCAATAATTCCGCCTACTCCACCTGAAACAAGTGCCAAGATCGTCTTTTCCCCAATTTTTAGCCAAACCGGAGTTTTAGTCCAGAAAATAGCGGATAGGACCAGTACTAAAAGGATAAAGCCAAGGCCGATAGCTAATCCATAGTATAATCCCTTTGTTCCCGCCTGGTGAGCCGCGATAAAGGCAGCTACGAAGATACTTGCGCCCAAAATAAGGTTGATCGAGAGTTCAGATTCAGGGAGTGATGTGTAGGAAAGTAGGACGCCAAAGACAAGTGACAATAACATTGCTAGGATGGCCGCCAAGAGAATCCCTTTTAGAATTAAACTAAACTGAAAGGATTTTAACATGAGTTATCCCTCCTTTGATTGATAACACCTATGCTTCAATTAAAAGGAGTATGACTGGTAAACGTTATAAAATGCTAAGAATTAAAATATTTGAGGAGGAATTAAGCTTGAAAAAGACAATCCCTGAGTTTGAAAAGATGAAACAAGCTGCTGAGAAAATTAGCATGTTAACGGCCTATGATTTTCCATCGGCACAGTTGGTCGAAGAAGCCGGCGTCGATATGATTCTTGTGGGTGACTCATTGGGCATGGTGGTCTTGGGGTATGACTCGACGGTTCCAGTAACGATGGAAGAAATGCTTCACCATACTAAAGCGGCCTGCAGGGGAGCAAAGCAAACCTTCGTGGTTGCGGATATGCCGTTTATGAGTTATGCTACCCTGGATCTTGCCATTTTGAATGCTGGACGGCTCATCAAAGAAGGAGGAGCGGATGCCGTAAAACTTGAAGGGGGTTATAGCCTTGTTCCCATCGTTCAAGCCCTCACACGTGCAGGTATACCGGTCGTCGGACATATTGGACTAACTCCCCAAACCGCAAATCAGCTGGGCGGATTAAAAGTTCAAGGGCGGGATCTGAACAGTGCCAAGCAGTTAGTCGAAGATGGTCAAGCGTTAGAACAGGCCGGGGCCTTTATGCTTGTTTTGGAGGCAATACCGAGACAGGTTGCGAGGCAACTTTCGACTGCCTTGAAAATTCCTACGATTGGAATCGGAGCAGGACTGGATTGTGATGGACAGGTTCTTGTGTTTCATGATATATTAGGTCTTTTTAAACGGTTTAGACCCAAATTCGTTAAGCAATATGCTGATCTGGGGCACGATGCGGTTAAGGCTATTCAGGTATTTCATCAAGAGGTTAAATCAAGCCTTTTTCCCGCAGAGGAGCATACTTTTAGCTTATCAAACGAGGTAATTCAAGAACTTTATGGGGATAAATGATTAAAACCCTAAGTATTATTATTAAAGTTTAATTTAATTAAAGATAAGTGGTATAGCTTTTTATTTTAAATTTGATATAATATAAGTGATTTTTAAGAAATTCAATAAAAGTGTTGGAAGGATGGACTAACATTGAGATTAAAGGAAAAAACCCATCGGAAATTTGTCGAATTTTTTGAAAAGATTTCTAGTATGTATCAAGGTAAAGATTTCGAATTAGCGTATTCGGATATTCAACGGGAGACAGGAGCGGCAAGTGTTACTTTGAAACGAGCGATTCAGGCTTTAGCCGAAGACGGAGTGATTGAAGTTCAACCGGGTCGCAACTCAAGATATGCACGTTTTCGTTATCTATTGGTTACTCAAAACACTGAAGGCAAATCTTCAGAAGTTGTATCGAATGAAACCCGGAATTCAGAGGATTTGAGTCATGAAGACAAGGTTCAACCTGGAGGAATTTCCGAATCAGTGAATGAAGACGTCAGTGAACTTACCCAGGTTGTTGATCATCTTCGCCGTCGTGTGCGTAATCAAGAAATGGCTATTGCCCTACTTCAAGATCGTCTGGCGGAAATTGAGGACAAAATGCGGAAACGATAATTTCCATGCATTTGCTAGAGATTTTTTTGTACAGTGGTGTTATAATAACAATACATCCTGCCTTGTGCGTATGGGTTACCATGGTTTTGATCCTATCAAGTGACAAGGGAGCTAAATGTCAAGCTAATACAACAAGCCCTTTGAATTAGGGAAGTTGGAACGTTTGAACTAAGCGCCCACCTGCGAAAGCGGGGTCAGAAACCTGGAATCTTACGGCAAGTTGGGGAAGGGTAGGGAGTATTCCTTACCCTTATTTCACGTCAAGGCAGGACATAAAGGGGTGTATCAATGACACGGATCATACTAACTCGTCATGGTCAGACCTTATGGAACATTGAAGGGCGAGTGCAAGGGAGTTTGGATTCTCCGCTTACAGAAAAAGGGATACAACAGGCCCGTTCTTTAGCGTGTCGACTAAAGAACCAGGGCATTGACCATATCTATTCCAGTGATTCCCTTCGAGCGATTGGTACAGCTGAAGAGATTCGCAGTGAACTTAGGCTTGGAAAATTATCTACAAATCCTGCGCTGCGCGAGTTTTCCTTTGGTGAGTGGGAAGGGCGTATATGGCAAGAGCTACGGGTTGCTTATCCGGAGGTTTTTAAAATTTGGGATGCAGAGCCACACCTGGTTACTCCCCCCGGTGGTGAAAGCATGGACCTTGTCCTGGCAAGGGCTTGGGAATTTTTGCAACAAATTGTTAAAGGCCATACTGGAGAGACGGTTTGTCTTGTAACGCATGGGTTAACCTTAAAACTGCTGGTTACCAAAGCCCTAGGTTTTGAGGTTCATGAGTGGATTAAAACACCGTGGCAACATAATACAGCCTTAAATATTTTCGAGGTGGAAGAACAGCAGTGGATACCAACACTGATTGGGGATTGCCAGCATTTAGATGAATTAGAGTCCCAGAGGTAATAATCTATTAAATTCAATCTGTATGTTAAAAGGGACAGCTGCCAGCCATGGCATCTGTCCCTTTTGTCGCGTGTCGCTTGTTACTTAGTACTTCTTTCCCAGTCTTGATTAAATATCTGACCTAGTTTGGCAGATGCGGTCGGGGAGGGGACAGTAATAGAGAATTCATGGTTGGCGACAAACGAAACGCGTGTCCAACCAGAACTGCTTAAAAGAAACGATGAGTTATCAAAAACAGCTAAGTGCATGCCTAGCTCCTGTTGACTCGGGAAATACCTTACCTGAACACCTTTTGCTTTTAAATTTTCTAGAGTAACTGGTGTTATATTTGCTGTTGCTTGATCGACAATCAGACGGACGTCACGTCCCTTGGCGGCAGCATCAATTAGGTCTTGAATCAGATCAGGCTCGGTAATTTCTGAGTTTTCTATCCAGATAGATTTTGTACTAGTTGATATCTCTTCCGAAAGCTGTTGTTTAACATTGGCATTGATGGCCAAAACAATGTTATCCTCCGGTAGGGGGGATGTTTTAGCGACAGTTAAGGGGAAAGTTGTAGTAAATTCCCAATCCTTAGAGAATAGAGTTGCTGCTTTCCAAGCCGATCTTCCAGATAACTCTATGGCAAGATCATGAGCTGATAGCCCCTCGGCTGTCCAAGGAGGGCCATAGATTAGGGCTAGATTTTGGTCAACAATTAAGTATTTAGTATGGTCAATTTGTCCTTTTTGTGCAGGATAAAACTGAACAGAAACATTTTGGCTTTTCAATTCATCTAAGGTAGACCGATTTACTTTCTGCCATTGGTCTAAAAGGATGCGGACATCTATTCCTGAACGAGATTTAGCAAGAAGAAGCTGAATAAGGCGAGGGTCATCAAACTCTGCTTGCTCGACGTAGATTGACGATTGCGCGGACTCAATCAGGGAATAGGTTCGATTATAGATGGCATCTTTATCCAAAAAAAGCGCGTCAGACGGCAGGTTGGAAATTGGGGCAACTTTAGGTGAAAGTTTTGGAATTCTAATTGCACAACCACTTAATAACATGTTAAATGACAGCAGAACAAGGATAGAAAAGACGAATTTTCGATTTGACATGGCACATACTTCTCCCAAGGTTAAAAATATTGTCTATATTATACCATATATGTCCAAAGGGTTGAAAGTATTGAGAGGCATAAGCTAAAGAAGTTTTTCATACCAGTTAGAAGTGTAAGTTTTCCTTGTAAGAATAGGCAAGGTAAGCGAGTTGACTATGAAAGGGCAGGGGTTATGAAGTTTTCCAAAACTAGCGTGCTGGTATTAATGGCTATTTTGGGTCTCCTGGCAATTCCATGGCTGCGTTATTCAAGAACTAATATTATGTCGATTCCCAATAATTCAACATCGGGATTTTCAGCTGAGCTGGCGTACGAACATGTAAAGTATCTAGTACAAAAGATAGGACCCCGACCTGCAGGGAGTAAGTCGGAGTTGAAGGCTTCTCAGTATATTAGTTATGTGCTCAATCAAAATGGCTGGAAGGTACATGAACAACCTTTCAGCAAAGTGGTTGTTCGGGAAACTTCAGTCTTACAAAAGGAACAACAGATCGAACTGATTAATAGCCAAAACATTATTGCCGAATTGCCGGGAACACGCCCCGACACTATTGTGGTAGGTGCGCATTACGATTCTGCAAATTTTAATGCTCCTGGGGCGGTGGACAATGCTTCTGGTGTAGGGGTTTTACTAGAACTGGCTAGAGTCCTGAGTAAAGAGCCCCACGAAGAAACCTATCAACTTGTTTTCTTCGGAGCAGAAGAGTACGGACTGGTTGGGTCACAATTCTATACAACTCAAGCAGACTTATCAGCCGTTCGTTGGATGCTCAATGTTGACATGGTTGGTGCCCCGTTGGAAATAGATGTGGCGGGTAAAAAATCTGCTCCGCCTGAGCTAATTAAGCAAGTTGTAGCTTTGGCCGGTGAGAATGATATCCCTTTCCATCTTAGTCGCGATTCTATCCTAATGACCCGTGAAAGTTCTCAAGGAGGTGCAAGCGACTTCAGTTCTTTCTTGGATAAGGGAATTCCAGCTATTGGTTTGGGCATTTTTGGGCGACCTGAGGGATATTTTCATCGACCTGAAGATCGGCTGGACCGCGTTTCTCTGGAGGAAATGCAGAAAATCGGCGATTATTCCCAGCGTTTACTAACGAACGTAAAGATGGAAAAGTTGGGACCTCATGTATGGGATGAGTTGTATTTAACTTTTCAATTGGGTAAATATGTATTTATACTCCCGAGTTATGGAAATCGTCTTTTCACTTTGCTCACTTTTCTGTTTACAATATTACTTTTAATAAAGTATATAAGAAAGGGTACGGAAAAGGATCGATTAAATTGGAAAAAAGCGTTGGGGATTCTAGGGGTCACGCTATTACTGAGTCTGATTGTGATCGGCTTAAGTGGGATCGGAGAGAATCTTTGGAGTTTAATTAAACAGGTTCAATTATTCTACTTCGCCTATCCTGCCCTCTTTGTCGTGGCTCGGATTGGAATTGCCCTTGGGACATTTATCATTCTGGCGGGGTGGCTTCACAAGCTTCCTATAGCACGGGATCCCCAACTTTATTGGTTTGTGGGCGTAATATTGCTTTTTGTGGTCAGTCTAGTACTGGCACTCTTCCGAATTGACCTTGCTTTTCCGTTTGTATTTTGGCTTTTGTGCTTGGATTTACAGTTTTTTGCACCTAACATAATCTTAGTTTTGATCGGTCCTTATTTTATATATTCGCTGCACGTTGAACTTTTAAATTCACATCAGTGGATTAGCTTCTACGAAGCAATTCATAAATATTATTTGATCTTTCTGGGGATTTATAGCTTACTGCTGATACCCTTCTGCTTAGCAGCCTTACAGGTTGCGCTCACCAAGACACATCTTTCCAGAAAACTACTGTACCAATTAAGAAAGCCTGCTCTAGTCGTTACGGGCTTACTTATTTTAGCGTTAGGTTTGGTTCCGATTTACACAAAAGATTACCCGCAGGTGGTTATGGTTAGAGAAGAGTGGTCCGGAAGTAAAAACGGATCGGTGCATATTTTTTCTGATGAACGCTTACCACACCAATTAGTGAAGGATCTAGACGGAAAAGACCTAGACGGACAGGACGGAAAGAGTCAATATATCCCCATACTTAATGAGAAATCACCCCTCAGCGTTGACACTGCTGTGGTGGAAAAAAACAAAAATTCACAAAGACTCCTTGATATTTTATTTAAACTTTATTATACGAATGAACCCTATTTAATTCGTCTCAAATTCGAAAGTACTTCCCCGTTTGAAATTCAAACCGACGAATTTTTACCTATGTCCAAACTTCCTCGAAAATTACAATTAAAGGGAGTGCAACAGCCTACTGGAATATATTCCCTCGTACTGCAGAGAACGCCCCCCCAGAGGAATAGCATTCATTTGTCGGTGGAAACGCAGAGTGTAATGACGTGCTCTATAGAGGCGACGTTTCCTGATCCGTCACCACGAATACTAATTCAACATGACTTCGTATCGACAGATTATCAAATTCTGTTCCATGAAAGTTATGATTTTTGAAAGGGAAATTGATCCTGCATAGATTGTAAAAATTAGGGTAAACTATTAAAAGTTTAAGGAGGGTGAATTAATGTATAAAATGATAGCAGTGGAAGAGGGACTTAATAATGTTATTCAGGCCCTTCATAATGCAGGCTTTAAAACTACCCCTTTAGAAGGGGAGAAGTTGCAGAATGTTCGAGCTGTGGTCGTCAAAGGGGATGGGACAGATATTCTAGCTCCTGAATGGCCTGTTAAAATGCCTGTGATTAATGCATCAGGTCGTAGTGCCGATGAAATCGTAGATGTTTTACGGGATCGTCTCTCGTAAAATAAGCTATTTCGAAAGTTAAATGGTTTTAGTTTCCGTCCTTCCACCTCGATGTTTAAAAGTTGGAGATTCGAACCCTGAATTTCGAACTGCAAACATCAAGATGAAAGGATGGTTTTTTATTTTGGTCGACTAGCCAGACGTTTTTGGGACGGTCTGGCTTTTTTAATATAATTGGATTATCATATGAAAGGTAGACTGGAAAGCGAGGAAAATTAAATGACCGTCCCTAAAGCATTTCTCAAACAAAATCGTAAAAAGAGACTTGAGCAAGGACATCCATGGGTGTATCCTGGGGAAATCGAAAAGATAGAGGGGGATCCTCAGGGCGGGGATGTTATACATATTGTTAATCATGCCGGGCATTTTTTAGCCCAGGGGTTTTATAACCCTTTATCCCAGCTCATCATCCGTGTTGTGACCTATTCAGAAACTGAGGTGGACGAAAACTTATTTTTTGCTAAAATTGAGCAAGCGTGGCAACGTCGGCAGTGGTTATTGCCGGAAGCCACTTCGTGTCGGGTTGTCCATGGGGAAGCAGATTTCTTACCAGGGTTAATTATTGATAAATATGAAGATGTTCTAGTAGTTCAAATTCTTTCCCTGGGGATAGAAGTGCGTCGTCAATGGATCTTCGATGCCTTAAAGAAGATTTTTAAACTGCGTGGAATCTATGAACGAAGCGATGTACCAGTCAGACGCCTTGAAGGGCTTGAAGAAAGAGTGGGTTTTGTAGAGGAACCTTTTGATACCCGAGTAACGGTTTGTGAAAATGGACTGAGTATTTTGGTGGATGTTGCCGAGGGACAAAAAACTGGCTATTTCTTTGATCAGCGGGAAAATAGAGCAGCCTTGAAGCCTCTAATGACAGGGTGGGGAACTCGCCGTGGTATTCATGTACAGGGAAATGGACAGCCCATTGATGCCAAAGGAAAAGAAATTAAAAATCCTTTTTGGAATGGCGCTGAAGTCTTGGATTGCTTTTCTCATACAGGTTCTTTTATGTTACATGCTTGTCTTTTTGGTGCTAAAAAGGTGACCTGTATCGATGTTTCGGAGAAGGCCATTGAGATGGCTAAAGGTAATGCCTTGCTTAATGGGTTCCTCCACAGAACTGAGTTTGTGGCAGCTAATGCCTTTGACTTTTTAAGGGACCAGGTAAAGGGTAAAAAAACATGGGATGTTGTCATTTTAGATCCCCCCGCCTTTGCCAAAAGCCGCCAAGCCTTAGAAGGAGCGCTGCGAGGGTATAAAGAGATTAATCTACAAGGTATGAAATTGGTTTGTAATGGCGGCATCTTAGTTACCGCATCCTGCTCGTATCATTTAAGTTCCACGCTCTTTTTGAATATGCTCCAAGAGGCTGCCCGAGATGCGCATAAAGTGTTGCGGCTTATTGAATTTAGGCGTGCCGGCATCGACCACCCCGTGCTGCTCGGAAGCGAAGAAACAGATTATTTAAAATTTGCTATGTATGAAGTATTTGATCGTTAATTTCTTGAGATACCTCTTGTAAAGGATTGTTATTGATCTCTGATTGCAGATATCTCTTTGCAAAGGATGCTCCTTGACATATAATAGCAAATATGGAGGAGGGCTAGGGGTGGAGGAAAGGAAAACATTCGAAAGTATTTGCAATCTGTTACGCAATCATTCCTATAAGGTAACCCCTCAGCGTCAAACGATTTTGCGAACGTTTCTGGAGCATGTTGATCGTCATTTGAGTGCTGAAGAGGTTTATATGCTGGTTAAACACCAAAACCCTGAAATTGGCTTAGCGACAGTTTACCGTTCCTTAGACATATTGGCGGAAATTGGAGTTTTGCTGAAAAATGATTTCGGCGATGGGCGAAGTAGGTATGAATTTAGCAGAAAAGACGAACATCACCACCATCACCATCTTATCTGTTTACGTTGCGGTGATGTCTCAGAATTTGACGACGATTGGTTAGAGACACTTGAAACAGTGATCACCAAACGAAATCAATTCAAAATTGTGGATCATGATTTAAAATTTTATGGGTATTGCCATAAATGTGAAGAGACGCTGTGAATCAGCGTCTCTTCATATTTATCCGGGCATGTTCTGTATCTGTGAGGCCAATTGTTGCGGAAGTTATGAATGTTGAGAAGCGAGTAATCAAATCTTAATGATTCTCTGACGATGAAAATAAAAGAAAATCAAACTACCAGAGATGGTATTACTTGAAATCTGACGAGATGGGTGGATAGAGCAACCTCATTATGCGAATTACCGCGCATATGATAGGCATTTGACGTTCGATTTTAGGAATAAAGAGAAGGGTATAGCCTAACCGAAGTAGAAGAGTATTCTGGTAAAATAAGTAAAAGGAGTGAAGGCTATGGATCTACCTTTGGCCTCGAATGTCAAACAAAAAAGGCCATCTCTTCGAAGTTCTTATTTATGGAATTCTCTCCAAGCCAAATGGCATCATTCGTTAGGTAAGACAGATGAAGCTATTCAGAATTGGGTGGATTTATTAAATCAAGATTTTCCTAAGCCGCGTTTTAAAGAGGTGCAACATTTGATCGAAGCTCAGGCTTTTCAGGAAGCAAGAGATTATTTAGACCGTCTGGAAAGCATAAAAGATGGAGATTCAGCAGAAATAAGTTATTTGCTTTCACGGTGTTATCTTGGACAAGCCCTGATTCTACAGGCCAAGGAAATGATTGAACAGGCAATCCATTTAAAGCCCCAGAAGGCAAATTATTGGGACTTACTTGCGGATTGCTTTTTAGAACTTGGAGATTGGCGTGAGGCGATTAAGGCACTGGATAATTCGTTGCGAGCGGCGCCGCAACATGCACAAACAAATTATCGTCTCGGCACTATTTATGCATTTCATGATGAATATCTGGAAGCATTAAGGTGCTTTCAGGGATGTTGTCAACTTGAACCACGCGAATCATTATATTGGGAAATGAAAGCTGAGATGCATCTGCTCTTGGAACAGGTGGCAGATGCTTGTAAAAGTTTTGATAGAGCGCTTCGTTATGGAGGAACTCCCGATTTGGCAGCGAGATTAGCGTACTGTTATATCAAAAATAATGAGATCAAAAAAGGAATTCAGTATTACAAATTCGCCCTAAAATATGAACCTGACCATTATGATTCGTTAAGCAACCTTGCTGCAGTCTATCAAAATCTAGGCCGTTCTCAGGACGCATTAAATTTGCTGGAACGAGCCAAAAACATTTATGCTAGGGATCCCATTTTGCTGAATAATCTTGCCTTCACTTTGGTTCATCAGGGGCGCACCAGAAAAGCAGAAGAGTATTATCGTGAAGCCTTAGAATTAGTACCCAACCATCCGCTCATTTTATATAATTTGAGTGTTTGCTATTCTCGCAAAGGAAATTGGCAGGAAGCCATTGATTCACTGACCCAACTCTTTGAAATAGACCCTAACCATTCAGCGGGATGGGCCTTACTAGGGAATATATATGACCAAATTGATCAATTTGATACAGCTATTGACTGTTATAATAAGGCTCTGAAGCTAGCATAATCGTGGGCAATATAGACCGGTAGGGGGCCGATGCATCGTGCCCCTTTCTGACGTATCCTTTACTGTAATATTATGTTATCTTAAGTACAAAGGACACGATGCATCGTACCTACTCAAACGGGTAAAGTCAATTTGTTTTATAGATATCGCTTTTGGTTTTAGATTTAATTGATATTTCATTTTCTTTTGTAAATAATAATGGTAAAATAGAATGAAATCTGTCAATAAGGAACTTATAATGTTTCAAGTATCTGTACAAGAGCATTTTGATGCCGCTCATTTTTTTATCCACAACTATAATGGTAAGTGTGCTAATACAACAAAGTGCCCATGGCAGTCAACTTCATTCTCTGTTTGCCTATAAAAATTTTGGTCTTTAGGGAGATAGTATCAGCGTTTTCGTGGCTCGTGCCGAGTGGAATTAGACGAGATGGTGGTGGATATGGAGGATGTCTTAGCTCAGGATTGGCGCCGGTATCTACCCCGATTGATTGTGGCTTGAATGTATCAAATGAAAATACAACGATTACAAGGCATTATTACTCCTTGACCTTATCAGCTATTAGAATGGCAACGCCTTTTTCTGGAGAAACTCATCGACGTACGAGTCATTCCTCAAACACACGTTTTTATGGGGCAACTTTAAATATACGTTAACAGAGGAACTATAGAGTAAAGGAGAAAGAGAATATGGGGATGGATTTAGAAAAAATTGAGAAGGCAGTTTATATGATCTTGGAGGCTATTGGGGAGGATCCGAGCCGTGAAGGGCTAAGAGATACACCACAACGTGTAGCTAGGATGTATGCAGAAGTATTTTCCGGGTTAGATCAAGACCCTAGTCAGCATTTTAAAGTTCAATTTACCGAAGAAGAACATGAAGAGATGGTTATCGTTAAGGATATCCCGGTTTATTCTATGTGTGAACATCATCTCGTTCCTTTCTATGGCAAGGCGCATGTTGCCTATATCCCGCGTAAAGGCAAGATAACTGGGTTGTCAAAATTCGCTCGTGTCGTTGAAGGGTTTGCACACAGACCCCAGCTTCAGGAGCGGTTGACCTCACAAATTGCCAATGCTATTATGGGCGAACTCGACCCACTTGGAGTTGTGGTTGTCATTGAAGCAGAACACATGTGCATGACGATGCGGGGGGTCAAAAAAGCAGGATCGCAAACTTTAACCTCGGCAGTACGGGGGGTATTTAAAACCAATGATAGTACAAGATCAGAAGCCTTTTCAATGATTCAAGGCCATAAACGCTGAGAAAGAGGTAATCATGGACCATCATCAACGCACAAACTCGTCCGATTGTCAAGGGAAGATAGAACTTATTGCGACACAGAAGGTCGGCGTGAATGGCGAACTTTATAAGGTTGTTGATTTTCTCAATAAAAATTTGAAGGATCATGGACTCATGTTTGGTTTGACGAAAAAAGAAGATAAGATGATTATTTCAGTCTACGAAGTAGAGTGATTAGGAGAAGGGCATGCATATTTTACTGACAAATGATGATGGCTATGATGCCCCAGGGCTTCAAACCTTATATCGTACCTTTAGAGTACAGACAAAACATGATCTTAGCATTGTTGCCCCAGAAGGTCAGCGTTCAGCCACAGGTCACTCAATTACTTTGCTTCAGCCCTTGTTTCTGACGGAACACCAGCTCGACGGACAACAGAAAGGGTTTGCTGTTAGTGGCACCCCATCGGATTGTGTTAAACTGGCGATTCAAGGGGGACTCATCCCTAAGCCTGATCTCCTTATTTCTGGTATTAACCAAGGGTCTAACTTAGGAACAGACATTTTTTATTCCGGGACTGTCTCAGCAGCGTTGGAAGGGGTAATACTCGGGGTTCCTTCTCTGGCTGTTTCTCTGGTCAGTTTTGAGAATTCGAATTTTGAATCCGCAGCATCCTATCTAGTGGGGGAATTAGATTTCATTGTTCAACATCATCAAGAAGGTTTAGTCAATATAAATATCCCAGGCAAACCTCAAGCTGAGTGGCGAGGTGTAAAAGTTACTAAGTTAGGCAAGGCTGTCTATGAAAATGTTTTTGAACGACGTACTGATCCTCGGGGAAGAACCTATTTTTGGCAGAGCGGGAATTTAGCGCAAGATCTCGAAGCCGATACGGATTTAAGAGCGATACAAGAGGACTTTATTTCTATCACGCCCATGCATAGTGATTTGACGGATTTCAAGTGTCTACAGAGATGGCAAACAATTTTTGATAAGAAAGAAGAACCTTAGACCACCCGAAGCTTCAGTGGGCAGCATATGAGGGTCTGACTTGGTATAATGGTATATAATAAAGGAGTACAGATATAACTGTACTCCTTTATCCACTTTCGTTTTGATAATTTATAAGTGGTGTTCGAGGTTAGCTGTTGAACTGATTTACATGGTAGTGTTATTAAGGGATTCCTTCGCTCGACGAATCATAGTTTTGACCATACTGCCGCCGATTCGTCCACCCACATGGCCACATTCACGAGAGGTCATATTTTCCCACCCTTGATCCTTGATTTTTGAACTCAAGCCTAATTCATCGGCGACTTCCCATTTGAATTGCTCCAACACAGATTGAGGCAAAATGCCACTGTTGTTGTTGTTTCGTCGACTCATATTTTGCATCTCCTCTCACTCTATTTTTGCGACAATTGTAGTATTCACAAATATTCGGCAGTATATAGCACTCAGATTTTGGATAGAATATGTCTTTTTGCTAATGGAGGAAGTTCAAATGATATTTGGAAAGTTTATAGTTTATTTCTTGCTATTTTTAGTTATCTTTTCTTATCCTAGCTTGAAAAACAATAAATCAAGGTCTATCGTCAAGCTTTTAACCATTCCGGCTCTGTTAGGTGTCGTTATGATCTTTTTAACGGTCATGAAGGTGTACTTTGTTTATAAATTCTTGATGCTAGTATTTGTGCTGGTTATGGTTCTCCTAACCTATTGGCAATGGGGGGACAAACTACGTCGTTGGTGGAAATGAATTTCAGCGTGGCAGGAATTTTCCTAGCCAAGGAAGCCGCCTCAAATCAGAAAAGGTAACGGCCCCATTGAAAACGAGGATCGCACTATAGAGGGCTATGCCTAGCGAAAATTCGCTGAGATACCCTGCAACATGTCCACCAAAGATTGGGTCCATAAAATGAAAAACAAGCAGCATACCGATGCCTCCACTGACTGGTTGGAGGACGAACCGTTGAAGGTCTAAAGGCATTCCGGTGTACCGTGTAATGGCCATAAGATTAAGGACTGCCATGATGAAAAAACCAAGGGTATAAGCCCAAGCTGTTCCTCGGAGACCCCATTGAGGAAGGCCGGTCAAGTATATTAAAATTGGGATGCGTAAGATAGCCGCAATGATGGAATGAAAGACTGGGAGCTGAACTTTCCCAAGTCCTTGTAATATTCCCGTTGTGGTTTGTTGTATATACGAAAAGATGCCTCCTAGGGCCAGCACCCGTAAAATGGGAGCGATTTCTGTACTTTTAAAAAATGCAGTGAGCGGCAGAGAAAAATAGAATAAGATAATAAGACACGGGATTCCAATCAGGATTGTCAAACGAATAGCTTCAGCGCTCCGGGCTCGGACGACATGAAATTGGCGTTGAGCAGCTGCCTCGGCAATGGAAGGAACCAGTGAAGTTGCCAGGGCAAAAGTGAAGACACTGGGAAAGGTGAGTAAAGTAAAAGCTGAACCCCCAAGTTGACCGAATAAGGTTATTGCTTCCCGAGCACCGTATCCTGCCACTTGTAGGCGCAGGGGGATGAGCATAGCGTCTAGGGCAGATAACCCTGTAGAGAGCAATCTTCCGACTGTTACAGGAGAAGCTAGGCGCCATAATTTACTCAAGATAAGGCGTGAGGAATAACTAGGTCCTTCTCTCTCGGCAGCAAAGTTTTGATTAGCCCTTTGATATTGAAAGACAATCACTAACAAACCGACCACTTCTCCGGCCAACATGCCTAAAGCTAATCCGGCAGCGGCCCATTCTACGCCGGATTTGAGGAGTCGTAGTGCAGCTGTATAACCGAATGCGACCCGGATAATTTGTTCGCAGATCTGGCTAATAGCTGTAGGAACCATGTTTTGTAAGCCTTGAAAGTAGCCGCGGAAAACCGAGGATATCGAGACTATGAAAATTGCCGGTGTGCAAATCAGAAAAACATTGAGCACCCTGGGGTCCGGAAAAATCAGATGGACTAAATAAGGGGAAACGAAATAGAGGACGAGCGCTACCACGGCACCAGATACTCCGAGGAGTCTCAGAGCAAGACGAAAAATAGCCTTCGCCTGTATAACCCGTCCCAAGGATACTTCTTCTGAGACCATTTTAGCTATCGCGAGCGGAATCCCAGCGGTTGTGAAAACGAGAGCCAACATGTAGACAGGGAAAACCATAGTAAATAGACCATAGGCCTCACCGCCAATATGGGTCATAATTAAATATTGATAGGCTAAGCCCAGCATGCGATTGAGTAAATTGGCTCCCAACAAGATAGTTGCTCCATAGACAAAGGTTCTTCTCGGCATGTAAACCCTCCACAAGAAAAAGTTTAGAACAAGTTTAACGTTTACTTCTAACCTTATGCTTGTATCAAAAAAGAAATGCTTAGGAAATTTTCGAGCGACCGCCTAAGTTTAAAGGGATTTTGACTTATCATAGAGAAAAGCTTTATTCGGTAGGAATATTACGTCAGAAGTGGGGCATTCTACCTCCAGTGAGGAGGAATTAGTGTGTGGCAACTTCTTAAAAACGCCAAACTTTATTGCCCGGAACTTAGCGAGGACACAGATGTTTTGATTGTTGGCAAGAGTATCGCGGCAATCGGTCGAAATTTACGACTTCCTGACTATGGGTCAGAAGAAGTAATCGATCTGCAAGGCAAAACCTTAGTTCCTGGTTTTATCGATGCCCATGTTCATATATGCGGCGGAGGGGGCGAAGCAGGTCCGGCCTCGCGTACTCCAGAAATCCAACTTTCCCAATTAACTCGGGGAGGAACAACTACAGTTGTCGGTTGTTTGGGAACAGATTCGGTATCTAGGACTATGTCAGAGCTTCTTGTGAAGGCGCGAGCCCTTGAGGTTGAGGGAATAACCACATATGTCTATAGCGGCGCCTATCAAGTTCCGGCGAGAACACTCTTACCAACCTTGCAGCAAGACCTGACCTTGATCGAAAAGATCATTGGGGCAGGGGAAATTGCCATCTCGGATCATCGTTCTGCTCAACCTCAGATTGCTGAACTTGAGCATTTAGCTGCTGAGGCCCGAGTTGGAGGGATGCTCGGAGGAAAAGCAGGCGTGGTCCATCTCCATCTTGGGGAAGGGAAACGAGGACTTCAACCCATTTGGACAATTCTAGACCAAACCGAGATTCCCATTACGCAATTTATGCCTACTCACATTAATCGCACCCATCCCTTACTAGAACAAGGGATTCAGTTCCTTCTGGCGGGAGGGCATATCGATCTTACTGCAGGGTGTGACGATTTTCCCACTGAATTGCAGGTGCCTGCTGTCTTACAAATGCTAAACGAGCGTCAGATCCTTAATGATCGGGTTAGCGTGACTTCGGACGGAAATGGCAGTATGCCTCAGTATAACGAAGCAGGCGTGCTGATCGGCATGGGTGTCGGTTCGGTGGAAGTTCTTTGGCGTGATGTTAGAGCGTCAGTTGTCGATTACGGACTCCCGTTGGAGGTAGCCTTACGTACGATTACCTCTAATGTGGCAAATGTTCTCCAACTTAAGAATAAAGGGATGATTCGCGTCGGTTACGACGCTGATCTAGTGGTCCTTGACGAGGCCTTGCAGGTCCATGATGTCTGGGCGATGGGGAAAAATATGGTTAGCAACAAACAAACAAGAGTATGGGGGACTTACGAAAAGAACCACGCTGCTCAATAAAGGAATACTAAATCAGTATCTTCAGACATAGTAGAAACACTCCGGTAATACTGTTGCAAGTAAAAAGGAAGCGTCCTTTTTCTTAATAACATACTAAGGAGGAGATCGTCTTGAAGACCTACGACACAAAGCATCTTCGCAACGTCTGTTTGGTTGGTCATGGTGGAACAGGAAAGACTTCCCTGACGGAAACTTTTCTGTTCAATTCGGGGGTGATCAGTCGTATTGGCAAAATTTCTGAAGGAAACACTGTTTCGGATTATCTGCCAGAAGAAGTGAAACACAAAGTGTCGATTAGTACGAGTCTTATTCCAATTGAGTGGCAAGGGGTTAAGTTAAATATCCTCGATACTCCCGGATATTCAGATTTTTTTGGGGAAGTCAAATGCGCCTTGCGCGTTGCCGAGTGTGGGGTTTTAGTACTTAATGGGGTGGCAGGGCTAGAGGTTCAGGCAGAGATTACGTGGGATGTCATGGAACAACAGCAGTTACCTAGGGTGATCTTTGTGAATAAACTGGATCGTGAGAATGCCAATTTCGGAAAGGTATTGGAACAGCTCAAGAGTGCGTATCCTCAGGCGAGGTTCGTTCCTTTGCAAATTCCAATCGGTCAAGAAGCCGGCTTTAAAGGTCTGATTGATATTGTAGAGAATAAAGTGTATGACTACGAAACCAATGGGAGCGGCAAATATTCGCTTAAAGAGGTGCCAGAGGAGTACCAGGAAGAGACCAATCGTTTGAGAAATCAATTGGCGGAAGCTGTCGCTGAAGCGAATGATGAAATTTTGGCAAAGTACCTTGATGGAGAAGAACTGACTGAAGAGGATCTTCAAACCGCCTTACGGGAAGCAATGAAAGGAAATCTAGTGACCCCGGTACTTTGCGGCTCAGTGTATAAAAATATTGGCCTTGTGAATATGATCAATTTCTTAGCTAATTCCGTGCCGCCTCCAGAAGAAGTAGTCGAGAAAGCGGCTTTAGTGTTCAAAACCCTTGCTGATCCCTACGTCGGAAAAATGTCTTTCTTGCGGGTTTATGGTGGAAAATTTAAGGCTGAAACCTTGGTCTATAATTCAAATCGCGGCCTAGAGGAAAAGATAGGGCACCCCTTTTACCTTAGAGGTAAAACTCAAGAACCCGTTGCGTTGCTTGTTGCCGGAGATATTGCCGTAGTTGCCAAATTACAAGACGTAAAAACGGGAGATACTTTATGTGACAAGGAACACTTGGTGACGCTTCCAGGTATTGATTTTCCTGTCCCTTCTTTATCCGTGGCCATTGAGCCGAAAACTAAAGGGGATGAAGATAAACTCGGCAGTTCGTTGGCACGTTTAGTGGAAGAAGACCCAACGATCAGGATCAGTAAAAACACTGAAACCAGAGAGTTGCTCTTAACAGGTCTAGGGGAAATGCAGCTTGAAATTCTTCAGGAAAAGCTGACCCGTAAATTTGGGGTTGCAGTATCGATTAAGGTTCCGCGTGTGCCGTATCGTGAGACAATCCGTAAAGCCGTTAAAGTAGAAGGGAAACACAAAAAACAAACAGGTGGGCACGGTCAATATGGTCATGTCTGGATTAACCTAGAACCCTCAGAAGGCAAGGACTTTGAGTTTGAGGAAGCAATTTTTGGTGGATCAGTGCCCAAACAATATATTCCGGCTGTGGAAAAGGGAATTCGTGAGGCCATGGCGGAAGGCACTATGGTTGGTTATCCCGTGACCGATATCAAAGTCACGCTTTGTGACGGTTCATATCATGCCGTTGATTCATCCGAAATGGCGTTTAAACTGGCAGCTATCATTGCCTTTCGCAAGGGAGTAGAGTTAGCAAAACCAACCTTGCTGGAACCAGTCGTTGAGGTAGAAGTAATAGTACCTGAAGTCTATATGGGAGATGTGATTGGCGATCTCAATGGAAAATGCGGGAAATTATTGGGTATGGAGGCTGGTGAAAAATATCAAATGATTCATGCCCATGTCCCAATGGCTGAAATGATGCGCTATGCTATCGATTTGAGGTCACTCACCCATGGACGAGGCACATTTACCATGAAATTTATCCATTATGAAGAAGTCCCGGGCAAAATTAGTGAAAATTTAGTGAGTCAATTAAAATCTGCGTATAGTCATTAAGAAAAGAGCTGTTTGCAATACCCTTTGCAAACAGCTCTTTTTACATAGTTTGCCTTCAATATACCAATATAAGGTATAAATGCCAAGTAATTGGATTGAAGTTATTAATAGAGGGTGATAAACTGATGTTAGTAAGAGCTAACATGTCAGAGATAAGTTGATTGGAGACGAGATATGTGTATCTTGAATACAGAGGATAAAATTCTGAATGCTTCAATTGTTCTCTTCTCGCAAAAAGGCTTTACCGCTGTAACAACTAAAGAAATTGCCAAAGAAGCGGGAGTAAGCGAAATGACTTTGTTTAGACACTTTGAAAGCAAGCACAATTTGTTCGAAAAGGCTTTTGATAAATTTATTATTTCCCCTAAAATAATGGCCTTGTTTGAGGGCTTGGAATGGGATTTAGAAAGTGATCTCAATAAAATTTGTGCTTCCTATCAAGATACATTGTATAAAAATCAAAAGATTATTTTGATGCATTTTAAGAATGAAGCCTTAAACCCCGATTTTGATGCTACCTTATTTAAATTCCCTAATGAGTTCAAAAAACTGTTAGGTTACTATTTTGAAGAAATGAGAAATAGGGGGGCTATTAGAGAAAACCCTGAAATGTTAGCCATGAGTTTCTTGGCTACTAATTTCGGTCTATTTATCACTTCTTTAGTTATGAATAAACTCACTTTTGACACCGATATGCAGGTATGTATTACAAGTTGTGTTAAAATTTTTGCAAAAGGAATAACCTGTTAATATAAAAAACTTTCGAAATTCAGGTAAACGAAATTGAATGTTGCACAAAGTGGAGGATAAAAATGAGTAGTGTTTTAAATATTGGACTGGATGTTGGTTCTACAACTGTAAAACTAGTTGTTTTAGATAATAATGAAACGATTGTTTATAAAAAATATCTAAGACATTTTTCTAATATAAAAAATGCTGTCGTTATGATGCTGGATGATGCGAAAACAAGCATGCAAGGGCACCTATTGACTCTGATGGTTACCGGATCCGGAGGTTATAATATTTCCCGAAAGTTAGAGGTTCCTTTTATTCAAGAAGTCATTGCTTGCACAAACGCCATTAAAATCGTGATTCCAAACACGGATGCTGCGATAGAACTTGGGGGAGAAGATGCCAAGATCACGTATTTTGGAGAATCGATCGAACAGAGAATGAATGGAACGTGTGCCGGAGGTACTGGGGCTTTTATAGATCAAATGGCGTCTTTATTACAAACAGATGCTCCGGGTTTAAATAATTTGGCCAAAAATTATCATAATATTTATCCGATTGCTTCTAGGTGTGGTGTCTTCGCTAAGACTGATGTACAACCCCTATTGAATGAAGGCGCAGCTAAAGAGGATATTGCTGTATCTGTTTTACAGGCTGTTGTTAATCAAACGATTAGTGGTCTAGCCCAGGGCCGACCTATTAGAGGGAACGTGGCATTTTTGGGGGGGCCACTGCATTTTATGTCCGAATTAAGACAACGCTTTATTGAAACCCTTAATTTAGAAAACAAAAATGTCATCTTTCCCGAGGATTCACAATTTTTTGTGGCGATCGGAGCCGCGCTATCCTCACGAGATAAAGTGCCCTTTACACTTGACTGTCTTTATGAAAGAGCGCCGATGATTTATAACATCAATAATGCTGAGGAAGAAAAACTAGAAATTCTTTTTGCCAACGATGAAGAATATGTAGAATTTAAAGAGAGGCATGCCTTGCACAAGGTAAGACGAGTGGAACTTGCGAGCTATGCAGGAAATGCCTATTTAGGTATCGATGCCGGCTCAACAACCACTAAGATTGCGCTGGTTGATGAAGAAGGAAGCCTATTGTATTCACACTATGGCAGTAATATGGGTAACCCTTTAGATTCCACCATAGATGCCTTGAAAAGTTTGTATACTAAACTAAATAAGCAAACAAGAATTGTAAACTCGGCCGTTACTGGTTATGGAGAGCATCTCATCAAAGCAGCTCTGCGCGTGGATATCGGAGAAATTGAAACGGTAGCCCACTATACAGCGGCCAATTTTTTTCGTCCGGGTGTTGATTTCGTCTTGGATATCGGCGGGCAGGACATGAAAAGTTTAGTAATCCGTGATGGGGTAATTGAATCCATCACCTTAAATGAAGCTTGTTCTTCAGGGTGTGGATCTTTTGTAGAAACTTTTGCCCATTCCCTCAATATGGATGTCCAAGAGTTTGCTAAATTGAGTTACGGATCAAGGCAGCCAGTCGATCTCGGGACGCGATGTACGGTATTTATGAACTCAAGAGTAAAACAAGCGCAGAAAGAAGGAGCTGAAATCAGCGATATTTCAGCAGGAATAGCCATTTCAGTCATTAAGAACGCTCTCTATAAAGTGATTCGCTTACGAAATGTCGAGGAACTCGGGAACAAAATTGTCGTTCAGGGTGGAACTTTCCATAACGACGCTGTACTCCGGGCATTTGAGAAAATTACGAAAAAAGAAGTAGTACGTCCTGATATAGCAGGTATCATGGGGGCTTTTGGCGCCGCTTTGATTGCTCAAGAGCGTTATGAACATGGGCATCAAACAAATCTGATGCAATGGGAAGATTTGCTGATTTTTAAAACAGAAACTTCGATGAAACGATGCGGACTATGTGGGAACAATTGCTTAGTTAGTGTTAAACACTTCTCGAGTGGAAGTGACTATATTTCAGGAAACCGCTGTGAAAGAGGGGCCGGGACAGATTTCATAAAAAATGAAATTCCCAATCTTTATGAATATAAGTACAAAAGATTATTTCACTATAAGCCCTTAATAAAGGAGAAGGCATTGAGAGGAACCATCGGAATTCCTCGGGTTTTAAACCTCTATGAGGACTATCCTTTCTGGTTTACCTTTTTTACAGAACTGGGCTACCAAGTCATTATTTCCAGCCGATCGTCAAAAGAAATTTATGAGCTGGGAATGGATACAATTCCTTCAGAGTCTGCCTGTTACCCGGCTAAACTTGTCCATGGGCATATTGCTAATTTAGTGAAAAAAGGGATTACTAAAATATTCTACCCTTGCATCCCTTATGCTCAACCGGAAGATCCGGAGGCTGACAACCATTACAATTGTCCGATCGTTACCTCTTACCCAGAGACCATCAATGCGAACATGGATAGTCTTACAGAGCAAAATGTTACGTTTTATCACCCTTTCTTACCCCTGGATATGCCAGGGAGAATGGTAAAACGATTGGTTACAGAGTTAGAACCCGAAGGAATTCCAAAGTCTGAGATAGCGCGTGCTTTAGATAAGGCTTATGCGGAACAAGCTAAATATAAGGAAGACGTTAGAACAAAAGGAGAAGAAACCTTAGATTATATTCGTGAAAAAAAGATAAAGGGAATTATACTCGCAGGCAGACCCTATCATATTGATCCGGAGATTAACCACGGCATACCTGAGATGATCGCTTCCTATGGGTTCGCTATTATTTCTGAAGATTCTATTCAACATCTGGGTAAGGTTGAAAGGCCTTTGCGTGTAGTTGATCAATGGGTATATCATTCAAGAGCTTATACAGCTGCCAGCTATGTTGCAGAGCAAAATAATTTAGAGTTAATTCAATTAAATTCATTTGGCTGTGGTCTTGATGCAGTGACCACAGATCAGATTAAAGAAATACTTGAGGCTTATGGGAAAATATATACAGTGTTTAAAATCGATGAGATTAGTAATTTAGGAGCTGCAAGAATACGGTTGCGCTCTTTAATCGCGTCAATCAACGAGCGCGATAAGAAGAATTTTGTTCCCAAGAAACTTTATGATCAGCCCGCTAAAGTTTTGTTCACAAAAAAAATGAAAAAAACTCATACTATTTTAGCGCCCCAGATGTCACCAATTCACTTTCAGTTTTTTAAAACTGGTTTCGAGGATTCGGGGTATACGATTGAATTTTTGCCTTCTGTCGATAAGTCGGCGATTGACGAAGGCTTAAGGTATGTGCATAATGATGCTTGTTATCCGGCCATTATCGTCGTGGGTCAGTTGATGAAAGCCTTGAGTTCGGGTAAATATGATTTAGATAATACCTCGGTCATTATTACGCAAACGGGCGGTGGATGTCGAGCAACGAACTATATTGCCTTTATCAGAAAGGCTTTAAAAGATGCCAACATGGGCCATGTCCCGGTAATTGCCTTAAATACCGGCAACTCATCTAGTCTGGAGAAGAATCCCGGTTTTAAATTCACAATTCCGATGTTTAATAAATTAATGAGGGGACTTATTTACGGGGACCTTTTGATGCGGGTCCTCTACAGAGTTCGCCCCTATGAGAAATTTCCGGGTTCCGCCAATTTATTATATGATTATTGGGTAGAGCGCTGCCATGAATCCTTAAAGAAAGGAAATCGCAAGGAACACTTAAAAAATATTTGTCAAATTGTTAAAGATTTCGATAATCTGGAACTTTACGAGGATCTGGTTAAACCGAAGGTAGGCGTTGTCGGGGAAATTCTGGTCAAATTTCACCCCACAGCAAATAACAACATTGTAGAGCTACTGGAAGCCGAAGGGGCTGAGGCTGTCGTTCCTGACCTCACGGACTTTCTTTTATACAGCGCTTATGATAATAGTATTAAATACAAGAAACTATCAGGCAGCTTTTGGGAGATGGTATCCGGTAAGCTTTCAATTAACAGAATAGAATCCTATCGCAAAGAAATGAAGAGGGCTTTGGAAGCTAGTAAACGGTTTACAGCCCCGAAACCCATTGAGGAGATTGCCAAATATGCAGAACAACATCTCTCTCTGGCCAATCAGTCTGGTGAAGGCTGGTTCCTCACTGGAGAGATGGTTGAGTTGATTCGAAGCGGTGTAAACAACATCGTGTGCTTACAACCCTTTGCCTGCTTACCTAATCATATTACAGGCAAAGGAATGTTTCGAGAGATCAGACGATCTTATCCCCTTGCCAATATCGCTCCCATTGATTATGATCCGGGAGCAAGTGAAGTTAATCAGTTAAATCGTATTAAACTCATGCTTTCTGTAGCCGTGGAAAATCTCCAAACTAAGATAGTGGACTCAAAAGCAGTCTTGGTGAAGTTGGAAAATAATTTATTGGATAATAAACTAGGGATAATGAATTTAGACACTAAGTTAAGAGAATGCAAACTGGATTAAGAAAAAACAGCAGGGTATCCTTTCTAAGAAGGATTACCCTGTTTCTTTTTGATTTAATGATGCTCTATGCTTTAGTTGCTGCGAAATATTTCATCATGCCAGAAATGCTTCGTATGTCTGAGTCTAAAGTTAAATTATCTGACTACTCATAGTTTAACATAGATCAAGTTAACTAATGAGTATTCTTCTCTAAGGTGAGGAAATATCTCCTAATCGAAGTTGTTCTCACCCTTTAATTTAATTATAATAAATTAAATACTGAAATAGATGGTTTTTTTTACTATAGATTATACTTAATTAATATATATTTACACGCAAGGCTAGATATAGAAAATAAAATCTCTTTAATAGTAGATTCAGTCTTAAAACGTCGATTTAATTGACTTTTAGTCTCTATTATGCTATTGTATACACAATAACCTATATTGAGTTCGAAAGTCTTGTCCCATAAACAAGGCCAAGCCTATGGGACATTGCGCAAAAGATCTCCGGACGCGGGGGTCTTTTTTAACGTATCAGAAAGTATAAGTTTGGGGGTCCCCCTTTACTTGACGTATCAGAAAGTATAAGTTTGGGGGTCCCCCTTTACTTGCGAATTTGGTAAGATTAAGTTATGGAAAATAACATTTTGAGACAGATTTTCTTTGATGA
>JARLHW010000317.1 GCA_031292075.1 Desulfosporosinus sp. | reverse complement strand
GGCATAGGGGGCAAAGAAGAGAAGCACTAAAGCCACAAACACACCGGACAAGATTCCTGAGAACCGAGTGACTGCGCCGTTGACATAATTGATGGCAGAACGTGAGAAGGAACCGGATGAAGGGAAACATTGAAAGAAAGAGGCCACTATATTCGAGATCCCCTGGCCGATAAATTCCTGATTCGAATCGATTTTTTGACGCGTGTTGGTGGAAATAGCTTTGGAGATCGAGATGGCTTCGACCAGTCCTATGATTGAAATGGCAAACGCTCCACTGAAAATATTCTTGGCAGAAGCAAGACTGAATTGTACCATCTTAAAGGGCGGCAGGGCGGAAGGAATCGTGCCTGTGAGTTTGACGCCTTTCTTTTCTAAAGCAAACATCAGGATAAAAAAGATGGGTACGGTAATCCCAATTAAGGCACCCGGCAGATTCTTACTGATTTTTTTGCAGATTACAATAATCGCCATTGTCATAACCCCAAGTCCCAGGGCATAGTAGTTGGTTTGGTTGATATGAGTTATGATGTAATACATTTTTTCCATGGTGGACATAGCGGCTGAATCCTTGATAGACATACCCAGGAGTGTATTCACTTGCCCAAGAGCGATTAATATACCGGCGCCGGCCGTAAAGCCGATCAATACCGTATGTGATACGAAATCGATCACCTTACCCAGCTTAATAGCGCCATAAATCACCTGTAAGACGCCCACAATAAATGTCATGAGGAAGAGCATTTGGTAGGCATTCGGAAATCCCATATAGCGGATCATGGCGCTGGCCGTGATTAAACAGATGGCATTGGTTGGTCCGGTGATTAGTTGATTCGAGCAACCAAAGGCTGAACCAACAATGGCTGCTATGATACCTGTATAAAGACCATAAACCGGGCTAACACCCGCGATAAGGGCATAGGCCATATACTGAGGAATACCCACGACGGTTACTGTCAGAGCAGCAATCAGGTCTTTCCTGAAATTTTCCTTTTTGTAACCTTTAATCGTTTCCAGTATGGGTATATATTTTCTAAGTGTTAAACTAGACATACGTATCCCACCTTTCATCCAAATCGTAACCATTAAGAGATTAATATTAGCTACACTTTCATAAATTAATTTGTGATATAGCTTCTTAGCGGCCTTTAGCGGCGGCTTTTTTTTTTGAACTCTGGGGCGCTTAAAATTCTTTCACTTCCTTTCCAATTGGATATTTTGATAACCACAAGTAAAGATTAGCATTGTATCGGTACTCCGTCTATAGCATATCGGTATGCTCATAATCGTTTTATTTTATACCTAACTCTATGATCATGAAAAAGCCCCCTCACTGAGGCCAACAAAATTAATTGGGCTTGAAGCCTACCGTTGAAAGACACAGGGGTAAAAGTGTATAGTAGCGATAGGTTCGATTTTAATTCTACTCGGGGGTGAAATCTATTGCAGAACAAAACTATCTTAGTAGTCGATGACGATAAGAATATTTGCGAACTTCTGAAGCTTTACCTTACTGACGCCGGATTCTCACTGCTTTTTTGTCATGATGGCAGCTCGGCACTTAATATGCTGAACGAACATAAAATAGATCTCATTTTGCTTGATATAATGTTGCCCGTAATTAATGGCTGGGAAGTATGCAAGGTCATCCGACGAACAAACTCGCTGCCCATCATTATGTTAACCGCGCGGGATATGTTAGAAGATAAAATCCAAGGTTTTGAGATTGGCGCAGATGACTATATCGTTAAACCCTTTGAGCCAAAAGAGGTCATAGCCCGAATAAAAGCCCGTTTTAAGGAGAATAAAGTCTATCCCGATAGTAGAGAGGGTATTCTGGAAGCGGTTGATATTTTGGTAGACATCAACAAATATGAAGTATGGCAAGGAGACAAGCTTATAGACTTAAAGCCAAAAGAAGTTCAACTTCTTTATTTTCTGCTCTATAACAAGAATATTGTTTTTTCCAGAGATCAGCTGCTAGACAAAGTTTGGAACTACGATTTTATGGTGGATACACGTACGGTAGATGTGCATATAAAAAGATTAAGGGAAAAATTAGGGGATCACGGGGCATCCTGGAGCATCAAAACACTCCGGGGTGTAGGCTACAAACTTGAGGTAAGATAATGTTTAAAAGCATCTTTAGAAAACTTCTTGTAACTTACTTTGCTATTATCATCTCGGTGATTGCTGTGCTATCGCTTTGTCTTAGCATAGTTTACAACTGGTACGTTTTTGATCAAAAGCAAAAGGAACTGGAAAAAACAGGGCACTACGTTAGCGAACTGGTAAACAAGTTAGAAAGCAAAGAGATATCCCAAGCGTCACTTGATGCCTCGCTTGATTCAATGGGTTATATCTCTGATTCGATGATCTATGCCATTCGAATCGATAAAAAAGCACTGGCAAATCCCAAAAGTATCCAACTGGATAAAGATCTTGAAGAAAGCAACTTATTGAGCGATTTACAGAAAATCTTGAATGGTGAGAATGTTTTTCGCAAGAGGCAATATTTTCAGAAGTTCGATATGTATGTGGTTTTTTCAGGAGTCCCCTGGAAAACAAACTCCGGTATTGCGGGAGCAATTCTTCTATTTTCACCGATCAGCCAGATTAATAGCAACATAGCCAAACTTAACCTTCTTATTTGGATTATGGCTTTAGCCCTTATTCTTTTAAGTGCCCTAGTGATCTATTTTAATTCTCTGAGGATATCTAAACCAATCAAACAAATGGAAATGGCTGCAAGCAAGCTAGCTTCAGGAGAATACTCTAATGACCTGGTTGTTAAAAGTGCCGACGAGATTGGAAAACTTGCAAAATCTTTTAACTACATGAAACAGCAATTGGCCAGTACTGAAAAAATGCGTAGTGAGTTCATCGCCAGTGTTTCCCACGATATGAGGACTCCATTAACCTCAATCAATGGTTTTGTTAGTGGTATGCTGGATGGAATTGTTAAACCCGAGGACTATAATAAGTATCTAGCCATCATTAAAGATGAAACTCTCCGTCTAACCAAGCTGACCAATGATATCCTTCAGTTGGCCAAAATTCAGTCAGGCAGCCTTAAGTTGTTCAAAGAAAAGCTTCTTGTTAAAGAAATACTTGACCCTGTAATCAGCAGCACCAGAGCCTTTATGGAAGAGAAATCGATTAGTTTTACTCTGGAGTGCGATAATTCCCTCATGGTCTCTGCTGACAGCGACAAACTAAAGCAAATTCTCATTAATATCATCGACAATGCGGTCAAATATACCGGATATGGCGGGAAAATAAGCATTAAAGTTAAATCCGAGCAGTCCGTTACAGAATTTAGAATCAAAGATACCGGAATCGGAATCTCTGCTGAAGAGCTGCCGTTAATCTTTGAAAAATTTTTTCGTATCGATAAATCGCGCTCATCACCGGGGGGTACAGGCCTTGGACTAAACATCGCCAAAAGTCTGATCGAGCTTCACGATGGGAAAATATGGGCCATGAGTGAACTGGGAGCAGGTACGGAGATAATTTTCGAGCTTCCCCAATAAATTTTTACATTCCGTTTACAATAGAGGGAATTCAATTTTACAGTGTACTCTTATAATCAAATAAGGGCAGATACAATGAGCATGCTAGAAAACAAGTAAAGTAATGAACGGAGGATAAAATTGCGGAAAATAATTATTATCACTGCAATTATTATTTTAGCCCTGCTGCTTACTGGCTGCGGAAATGGGAACATGCCCTCAATAAACGGTACAGACGCACAAGCTGCCAAGCCAGCAGGTAAGGATGCCAATCAGCCCAATACCAAAGATCCGGCAGCAAAGTCCGCCAACAACTCAGCTTCAAATCAAACCACTGGCGGCACTGAAATCGTGGCCAAATCCGAAAACATTATGTCCAGCAGTGATAAAGAAGAGCTGCTAAATCAAGTTGACAAGGAATTAGACTCACTGTTCAACAACATCAACAACCTTGATGATGCTCAAGATACTGACCTTGATTTGAATCAAAAGTAAGGAGCAGATAATATGAAAAAGATTATCTCTATAATTTTATTATCCGCAATATTACTTATTGGGAATATTGCCTTAGTTCAGGAGTCATCACTCGCAAATGTCAAAACTAAGCACACTCAAACTCTGGCTGATTATAAAGCAGCAATAGCACCCTTACAAGAAAAGATCCGCACTAATCGCACTGACGTTCTCAGCCAAAAAGCAATAGTCAGCGCTGCTTATACTAAGGCTAAGGCTCATATAAAGGAACTTAGCAAAAACAAGGATTCCTTGACGCCCACACAAATTGAAGCCATCAAAGAATCATTAAACGTTATCAAACAAGATAAAGAATCTCTGGCTAGTACCATCGGTGAAATTCAAAAAGAAACTCTTGACTTAAGAACTGCCAAGAGGGAAAAGAATTTTGAAGAAGTCTCCAATTCTTTTAACAATATTATTACCGTGCAGAATACAAGAATCGAAGATCTTAAAAAGATAATTGATGACTTAAATAAAGCGGTCGCCTTGTAACTAAAATCTATGAAAACTTCAATCTAAAGAAAAGGCACCGGTTTATTATTCCGATGCCTTTTCGGCCGATGCACTACTGAAGGCGTTATTTTATATTACTGGTTGATCAAACAGATCATCTGTAGTAGTATCAATAATTTTTACATCTCGTTTAGAAACAAGTTCACCACCGGCAGTAAGGAAAATGTTCTTCGTGATGATTTGGTCCATGACAGCTTCGATTTGGGCTGCGGTCAAACTTGCCTTCGGTTCTGGTAAGGTGATTGTCACCACGTTCCCTGAGGAGTTGTTGAAGGTCATTCTCAAGACCTTTTTCGTTGTAGTTGCCACAGGCGATTCTCCTTTTATTATTCTATTATTCCGTTAAGTCGATGCGATTATCTCGACGTACTCCAGTTAAAGGGTAGTCCTGAAGCCCATAAAGGGCTACGACCACATCATATACATCTTGGTCTGAAGCGTTTGACTTCACACTAGCTAAACTACGCCGACTTAGTTTGGGTGAGCCTTGTGTGGTCAAACCGGTTTGAAAGGTTACAACCACCACAGTGTCTTTTGTGCTTGCTGTTACTGACATTTTCTTCACTTCCTTTCTACAATTAAACAAATATTCTCGATACAAAAAGCAGTCGATACCTGCCGACTGCTTTGCAAAGACGAGGGAATTCACACACCTCTAGGGCAGGTAGAAGATGTGTGAACCCGTCCTCTGCCCGAGAAGGTTTGTCCTAATCTCAGTATATTTGCTTGGTTTAGTTTTTGTCACAGCTTGAGAAAGGCTAGGAATGAAATAACACCCTACTCTATGAAGTCTGTCCAGCTACCTCCGACTGCCTCGGCAATTCGTTTAGCCCATGATGGGCTCATCTGACGTTTACCTCGCTCTAAATCACTGATGATATTGGCGGGGATTCCCGTCCTCTCCGCTAATTCCTTTTGAGTTCCAATAGCCGCTTTGAGGCGAGCATTTCTCATCTTTTGACCTCCGTAAATCATTTGGCGTTTCTCACTCAAACTCTAAGCCCCTCCTCCATTCTTTTTGAAATCAGAACTCCTAGTACTTTCAATTATTATTATATGGACAAGACCTCTTATCTGTTCGACTAATAATTATATGGACAAGACCTCTTATCTGTTCGACTAATAGCAAAATCCGCCCACTGGTTAGAGTGAAGCGGATTATAAGTATCGAGAAAAACAAAAACTCGAGGATGACTCATCACTTTCTTCTTGAATCCAGTCATCTTTTTTATAGAAATTGACAGCTCGTTCATTCCAAGCAAAGACTGATAATCCAACTTTTTTAAAGCCTTCACGTTTCATATCTGCACAAAATTGACTAGTAAGTCTATTAGCTATACCAAATCCTCTGTATTTTGGCTCGACTCCAATGGCTAATAACCTTGCTTGAACTATCTCGTTGTGTTGATCGACGAGACTTGCGCCTTTCGAGGGTAAAAGTAATGCCTTTAGCGCATAAATAATATGGCCGAACCGTTTAAGAATATGTTTTCTTATATATGAATCAATTAGATATCTCTTCATTACGCTCAAAAACAAAGTCATAAAATTTTGACGGTAAAACTTGTAGAAAGGCTCATTGTCTGTAGTGCCGAGCAGAAATCCCACGGGTTTTCCCTTACATTTAGCTACATAACCAAAATTAGTGGGAGAATTCATAAATTGGGAACAAAAGAGCTTAAGGAAATCTTGGTCCATATGACCTAAAAAATGCTCTGCAAAGGTATCCTTGTACAAGAGGGCAATTTCTGGTAAGTCGTTTAGTCTTATGTGATCCAGCTGAATATTCAGCTGAATATCTGGTTCATAATTGTGAATCCGTTTCAGCATAGGAGAAAAACACTCCTTCTTCATATTATCTCTAATTTATCCATTTTTTTAATATAATAACCGTCATTTCAATAAATATCCGATTTATAGCTTACATTTTCCCTTTCTCTTCACTCTTCTCAATTTCTCCTAACGTGGAAAATCGTTTATAAAGCCAACAAGACCCTAGCGTTGTGCTAGGGTCTTGTTGGGCTATTTGAATTTCTAGAAAGGGTTGGCGATCGTACCTGATGAAACAGAATCAATGATTGTACACGCCGACGATTTCTTGGAATTTTCACCGATTCCACAGTTTAGTACTGCTTTTGCTCTCTCTAAAGCATTGGTAGTCGAGGCGAAAATCTCATTCTCCGACATAAAGATATTATCAATGCCAATATCAGACTCAACATTCGACTTTTTAAGCATCAGGTCAAGATCCGGCTTGACACCACTGATGATTAGGATGCCTCCAGCTTCTCTGACATTCCTGATAAAAACTTTCAAAGCACTGAGGGAGGTTAAATCCATGGTCGTCACATACTTCATTCTTAAGATGAACACTCTGGATTTTGTGACGATACTTTCAAGTTTTTCTCCCAAGTCCGATGCCGCGCCAAAGTAAAGATTTCCTTCCAGTTGGATAATTAAGACATCGACCTTTTCATTTTCCTTAACAGCTTCAATTTCTTGTTCAATAATTTGAGAATCCTTTCCCTGTGCTGGGATCAGAAGCTTGAGTGGTGCTTTGTTAGTATCTTTCAGGTACAAGACGATGGATAGGACAATTCCTGCATAAATTGCATAATCAAGGTTGAGTAGTACAATGACTAAAACACAGGTTACCCACATGGCAATCGAATCTGAGGAGAATACACCAGCTTTGACAACTTTCTTGATTTCCTTTTTGTCAATTAAGTTGTACCCAGTCACTATCAGGACTCCGGCCAAGCAGGGACTGGGGATATACTTGGCATAGGGGGCAAGGAAGAGAAGTACTAGAGCCACAAACACACCGGACAAAATTCCTGAGAATCGGGTGGCTGCGCCGTTGACATAATTGATGGCAGAACGGGAGAAGGAACCGGATGAAGGGAAACATTGAAAGAAAGAGGCCACTATATTCGAGATCCCCTGGCCGATAAATTCCTGATTCGAATCAATTTTTTGACGCGTGTTGGTAGAAATAGCTTTGGAGATCGAGATGGCTTCAACCAGTCCTATAATTGAAATGGCAAACGCCCCGCTAAGAATATTCTTAGCAGAAGCAAGACTAAATTGTACCATCTTAAAGGGCGGCAGGGCGGAAGGAATCGTGCCTGTGAGTTTGACACCCTTCTTTTCCAAAGCAAACATCAGGATAAAAAAGATGGGCACGGTAATTCCGATTAAGGCACCCGGCAGATTCTTACTGATTTTTTTGCAGATGACAATAATCGCCATCGTCATAACTCCAAGTCCCAGGGCATAGTAGTTGGTTTGGTTGATATGGGTTCCGATGTAGTACATTTTTTGCATAGTTGACATATCGGCTGAATTCTTGATTGATATGCTCAGGAGTGTATTCACTTGCCCAAGGGCAATTAACACACCCGCGCCGGCAGTAAACCCAATCAATACCGTATGGGATACAAAATCGATCACCTTACCCAGCTTAATGGCACCATAAATCACCTGTAAGACGCCCACGAGAAAGGTCATGAGGAAGAGCATTTGATAGGCATTCGGAAGTCCCATATAGCGGATCATGGCACTGGCCGTGAGTAAACAGATGGCGTTGGTTGGCCCCGTGATCAATTGATTCGAGCAACCAAAGGCTGAACCAATAATGGCTGCTATGATACCTGTATAAAGACCATAAACCGGGCTAACGCCCGCGATCAAGGCGTAAGCCATATACTGAGGAATACCCACGACGGTTACTGTCAAAGCAGCAATCAAGTCTTTCCTGATATTTTCCCTTTTGTAGCCTCTAATCGTTTCAATGATTGGTATATATTTACTGAGTGTTAAGCTTGACATACTTAATTCCACCTTTCATCCAAATCGCAACCATTAGGAGATCAACATTAGCTACACTTCACGAATTTATGATATAATTCCTATGATATAACTTCTTAGCGGCCTTTAGCGGCTGCTTTTTTTATTGATGAAACCCATTTCCCCTCTCGTTCACTTCCTCTCCAATTGAATATTTTGATTATCGTAAGTAAAGATTAGCATTGTATTAATACAGTGTCTATAGTATATCGATATGCTCATAATCAATTTTATTTATTTCAAAGCTATTTGTATTTCACTATAATTTTCTAATTTTAGATGAAAATGTCTTACATGCCATAACGTAGTCATAAATAAGCTGAAATAATCATAATTTGATGAAATTAATTTTTGTTAATGGAAGGAAATGTAAATAATTTCTTGAATCCTTAACCTAATATTTATCATGCTGGGAGGTTGATTCAATGAAAGACTTCACTTTGATTGCGAGCTCGTTCAATGAGGAAGGTGGACTTTGGTTAGCAGAAATACTTGAAGTTGAAGGGTGTACAACACAAGGGAAAGATCTTCTAGAGGCGATTCAAAAAGCTGAAGAATTGAAAGATGCCATTATTACAATCAACGAACTTCAATTCAAAGAAGAGGAGAAACCGGATGAGCTAAAGAACAACAACAACGATGATGTTGTTGGTTACTTTTTATCACATAAGAAAAAAGCCAATGGCTCTATCTGTTCGGATATTAGTGAGGTTTTGGGTATTATAGAAAAATTCGACATTGAAGAAGACAGGGGGAGTAAAGCCTTTAGGCGGCACCTAGCGATTATGCTGACACATTTATCGCCTACGGTACCTACCCTGAGTATAGGTCCTTGGACTATTCAGTCTAAATCAATGAAAAGTGAACTGGGCAAAGCACCCGAATGGGATGGCTGGAAGGACAAGCCCAAGGAGAATAGGGTATCGGCTTAGAAAGCAACCCCTCTGCCCACAAGTGGGTAGAGGGGCTGGTAAACAAAAGATCTCGATTGTTAGCTTTTCGGTAACTGATAGAGATTGGACTGCGAGATTACCTTGTTCATGCTGTCCAATAACTTGATCTGAATTTCCAACGTACCTGATTTGTTGCTGAAATTATTGGGTGGACTGGCAGACAATTTGGTGGGACTGACAAACGTCGATTTCACCACCTTGCCATCGATATAAACTTTGTCATTTTCCACGAAATTTTCACCTTGGAAAGTTAGTAAACCATCTGCCAACACAACGTCTGTGATTTTTGTCGGACCATCCCCTTGGATATAGCCGTTGTTAATCGGCGGTCTCTGACTCGGTTCCAGCTGATAAGTGTACTGATTTCCAAAGAGCATATCATATTGAAGTTGCTTATATTGGTCCACCTCAGTTGGGGTTATCTTTTCCTGATTTGCAGAATCTTGATTGATGATGACGTCCGAACCGTTTTTCATGAGATTGGAGAGGAAATCTGTCATCGGGCTGCCGGATTTTTGTGCCAGTTGCAAAGCGAACGTTCCCATGAAGTTGGCCGATAGACGCAGGCTTTGCTGCTTAGTAGTCGAGAAGTTATTCCAGGTTACAAAGGGAACACTGTGTAGATTTAAATAATCCTGATAGGAGTTGTCACCTTTAATAAAGCCGGCTTCGTTATAGACGCTATAGTTGTCACCCAGCATTGGCAGATGATCTCCATAGAAGATCACTTCTGTAGGCTGTTGGCTCTGTTTCAAACCATCAATTAGTTGTTTGAGGGATTGATCGACATCAGAGATGCTATTGCTGTAGTTATCTAACATTGCTTGAGAGGCCGGACTCAAATTGCTGTCCTTGACCTTAATAGTGTTTTGCGGATTTTCAATGCTGGAATACGGTCCATGATTCTCCATTGAAATAGCATAAATAAAATCCGGTTTATTTGTTTCTTTGACTTCATCAAGGATTTTCTGAGAGAGCTCAGTATCGCGGATGTATTGCCCTTTGTCTTCCGGATTATTAAAGAACTCTTTACTAACAAATTTGTCAAAGCCAAACTCCTGGTAAACATTATTTCGATTATAAAACCAGTTGTCATAGGTGTGGATCGCCGAAGTGGCATAGCCTTGTCTTTGGAGAATTGTTGGCAGAGCTTCGATCGGTCTGTTAATATATTGGGCATAAGGGATCGAGCCGCTGGGTAGAAACTGCGTCGAAAATCCAGTTAAGGCTTCAAATTCCGTATTGGCTGTTCCGCCGCCATAAACCGGCGAAATCATTAAACCGCTGGTTTGAGATTTCTGCAGGGAATGAAAATATGGAATAGGGTCTTGGCTAAACGATACATTTTTCATCAACGTGGGATCCCAAAATGCTTCACTCATTACGAAGATTATGTTGGGTTTAAAATTAGGGTCAGTTGAATAGGTCGCTTTAGTCGCTTCAATGATCTGATCAATCGAACTTGCTTGGTAATTGGAAGGCTCTTGCACCTTAAGATATTCCGCATTAAGGATAAACCCGAGCATCATGCCATTTTCATCGTAGTTCATCGTCTGGCTCAAATTGTTCAATTGGAGCGAAAAAACTTGCTGAATAGGTCCAAAGTCCGTGTGAAAGATGATTAGTAGGGTTGCAGAGATTAAGAAGACTACAGTTTTTGGCAGCCAATTGAATTTCTCTTGACGGGTGAACTTCAAAATTAACAATATCAAAACCAGCGTCCCTGCAGCAATTATTGCCATCCAAATGCAGACAGTTTGAAAACGACCGGATATCTCGATAGCCTCTTTAGCTAGCGAAAAATCTGCAGGTATTAAGGGGGACCCTTTAATGATAAACTTCTGTCTACTAATGTAACCTATAAGCGAAAATAAACCTAACTGGGTACTGGAAATTGCTAAATAGACTTTACGAGGTAAGCCATAAAAGAGATTGATTATTCCAAACATTAATACATAACTGAGGAAAAATTGTTTGAAATAGTGTATCATCCAGAAATACCCACCGAAAAAGTTTCCGTTAGAGAATACTTCCAGTGCCAATAAGGTAATAAAGGGAATAATTATTAAGCATAAAAGATTTGTGACATTCAACTTATTTTTTGTTAAAGAATACATACCCCTGATGTTCCTCCAGAAATTTATTATGTACTACTACTACTTCTACTACAACAATAAATTGCAACAAAAATAGAACTGATACTTTAAAAATTGGCTATCAGTTCTATACAAGCCTATTATCATGAAAATTCTTTCAAACTTACCCCCTTTTATGTATATTTTACCAACCAATAGTTATTAGGATAACCATTTTCAAAAAAAATATTTTCCTCCTATATATAAAGATTTGTAACTCGGTTGTTAAGACTCTCCGTTGGATAGGTTTTAACTACTTTTGTTGTGACGCCTTCCTTCTTTTATTTTAAAGTATATTTGTCACTATTTGGTGACCTTTGTGTAAAGAATATGTTAAGATGTCGACTTATTAAACATCGACTATTATGAGGCTTCTTCTCCTATAGTAAAGCGAACTTCAACATTATTCTTCGCTTCAATCAGCAAGCATACATCTTCTTCTATTGGTTGATAATTAACGACAATAATATCGTCTAAATTAAGCCAAAATACACTCATGTCGGCCCCCCATACAGAAACCTTATCATCTGCTACGTCAATATTTTGTACAATCCCAAAGTCTACCATACATTCTATGACGCATTCTACTTCTATACGTTTCAAGTTCTTGCCTAGAAATTTCTCATTAAGAAATTTCACAAATTCAATTTTCGCGGTCATTGTTAACATTCAATCTTCTCCCCTATCATTCTGTTCTAAATTTCAAATAAGCTTTGATCAATTATACAAGACAACGCTGACATTATACACGTTGTCTTGTATAATTATATGAAGATCTAGCTTTGAAGGTATACTAATAAATGAATAGGTAAAACTGGAGGCCAGCCGGAGCCGGACCCCGGCATTGAAGGAGGAATTCCTGTGCAGTGCACTCTCGAACAGCAAGAGCGGGTAAACCAAATGAAAGCCAAAGCCCAAGCCAACATGAAACGGCTTCAGGACTTTATGCTTAATGACCCTAAAGTGAGGTTTTTCATAGTCACCGACGATAACCTTCGAGTCTCAATAGAAAATATTTCAGTTAAACAAAATGGCCTCGGGGCGATTATTTATACTGATACCTTCAATGCTGAACTTAAGCTTTTCAGATTAGACCTGAATGAAGAGAAACTTGACCCCGATACACTCAGCTTAAGCCTGATTGACTCACAAACACAAAAACCCATCGGTTCACTGCTCAAGCATAGGTAGGATCGTTAATATAAGCGAAAAACTTTTTAACTTTAATCACCCTCATCTACAAATGGATGAGGGTGCTATTTATTGTTTAAAACCCGATAAAATTTATATCCATCAATTCTGTTCAAGGTTTATAACTCCGAGCACCACAAAACGTGCCGCTGATGCTATTCCGATCATTAAAACAAAACTGTAGAAATAATTCCAGTTATAAAACTTTAGGAAGCCGAACGCAATTAATATCGGGAAGAATACAAAAGAGATAATTCCCGTGGTTACTACCGTCCATACAAGAAACTTCTTCCACGTATGGCAATACTGATAAACCGCCATCAAAGCCAGCGGTGTCAGGGTGAAATCATGCAGAAACGGACTAGGGAAAAACGGTATTTCGCGAATGTCATAACTCCAAAGGGCCATGTCAGTCCCGGCAATATCCATCACAATCCGCCCTACGGCTACCAGCGACCCAAATAAGAGTATTTGAGATAACCGCCTTTTCTCTACGATTACCAACCAGATAGCATAGAAAATGACAATGAGGGCTATCAAACTCCACCATTTTATAGAAAAAAGAGTCTCTGTTTTCCATTGTTGATAACTTAAATTCCATAGCTCAACTCTAAGCTGATGTATCCTATCTGCAGTAGTCATTAGAGCCCCCTTAAGTACAGTTTGATTTTGTTTTTCTCCATATGACATATTATATACAGTTTAGTCTACCTTATTCAGCTTCAGGTCGATCGTCTGCTAAATTGAACTTTTTCAATGCAAAGAAGTTCAGGCGGATTATTAATCTGATTTGTAAAGCAAATATTAACCACATTATAATCTTTTTGACTTAATTTTGAGGTTAGACTTCCTAAAGCCTCTTTTTCCAGTTTGCCGTTTTCATGCCCAGGATATATAACACATAAGATTATCCCATTTGGCTCAAGCAGCTCTAAACATTTCTGTAAAGCTTCTAGGGTTGTTTCCTTTTTTGTTGTAATTTCATGATTCCCTCCCGGAAGATAGCCTAAATTAAATATGACTAATTTTACATTTTCTTTTATATATTTATCAATATTCTGGTGATCATCAAGAATTAATTCCGCTCTTTCAAGAAGATTCAATTCTTGAAGCTTCTTTTTTGTATTAATAATTGCACTTTCTTGTACATCAAAAGCATAAATTTTTCCTTTTTCTCCAACTAATTGACACAAAAATGCCGTATCATGTCCATTTCCCATAGTACAATCAACCGCTATATCTCCATTTCTTAATTTCAATTTACATATTGTTTTTGATATTTCGATGGCGTTAATAAAGGTATTCATCATTCAACACTTTCTTCTTTCAGATATCATTTTATTTTTTCCCCGTAGCACACTGGACAAATATTTTCTACACATAATTTATCACTTTATTCTCTTGAATTATAACAAATTATTATAACCCAAGTATAATGGTTTTTATCTATAAAATCCCAAACATCATCTCTAAAATTTAGGGAATACTGTTAAGGTAAAATGCTGTTAATATATTAGAAGGAGGCGTTCTTTTTGAGCAATAAAGATAAAGTTAAAAGAGAAGTTTCAACCAGTGAATTGGCACAACTTAAAGATAAATATCCCCAAATGGTGCAAAAATTTGAAGAGTTAAAGACGCAGGCTTATAAACCTCAAATTCAAGGACTCGAGCAAACTCAGGAACAACCGGCTTATCAACCTCATATACAAAGATTCGAGCAAGCTCAAAGACAACAAGCTCAACAGCAACTTCAAAACATGGTTCAACAAGAGCAAAAGCGAGAGCAAAATCAAAATCAACAGACAAGTTAATCCGTTATTATAACCCGACAATAAATAAACAGAAGATGAGACAAGCCCAACAAAGCTACCTCATCTTCTGTTTTATTTATTTTAAAATTAAGGTAAGTAAGTAAAATGTTGTATATCACTGGTCACCTCTTGTAATCGTCTATCAAACAACAAACCTGAAGCTGAGGCTAATGTATTAATTACTTATACTTCCCTCTAAAAAAATTGAAATACTGGAAAATTATGTTGTGTGCTTGGCGTCGCAAGACTTTATTTGTCCAACCTTTTGAAAGTTATCAGCAAAATAACCCTCAATATCAAAAACCCCTCTTACGCTGATCAACGTGGGAGGGGTTTTGTAAAATGTTAAACGATTTGTCCATCTCCGTAAACCAGATACTTTATGGTCGTCAATTCTCTAAGAGCCATCGGTCCACGAGCATGTAACTTTTGGGTACTGATGCCGATCTCGGCTCCAAAGCCGAAACGCCCCCCGTCCGTGAAACGTGTCGAAGCATTCACATAAACTACAGCGGCATCAATTTCCTTCAGAAATCGTTGAGCCCTCGAATAATTCTCTGTAATAATTGTTTCCGAATGCTTAGTGCTGTATTGGTATATATGTTCTAGGGCTGCATCTAGGTCAGGAACGACTTTAACACTTAAAATAAGGTCGAGATGTTCGGCTACCCAATCCTCCTCGGTGGCAGGCAGAGCAAAAGACAAGATCTCACACGTTCTTGGGCAACCTTTAATTTCAACCTGGTGTTTCTTAAGCTCTTCTCCCATAAGAGGAAGAAAATCCTCGGCAATCACTTCATCCACGAGAAGGGTTTCTAAGGCATTACAGACACCGGGGTTTTGAGTCTTAGCGTTAATAACGATGGGAATTGCCTTTTTATAATCCGCATCTTGGTCGATATAAGCATGACACATACCGGTTCCAGTCTCAATAACCGGCACTGTGGCATTTTGCACGACCGTCTGAATCAACCCTGCACCCCCTCTTGGAATAATGACATCCACATAGCCATTCATGCGCATAAGCTGTTGAACCCATTCCCGATTGGTCTCTGTAATCAATTGAATACATCCTTGCGGCAGTCCACTCGCCTCAGCGGCTTCCGCGATCACTCTGGCCAGAACAATATTACTCTCTAAGGCCTCTGACCCACCCCGGAGGATCACCGCATTTCCAGATTTTATACACAAAGCCGCTGCATCGACCGTTACATTTGGCCTTGCTTCGTAGATCATCGCGACAACCCCTAATGGAACATGTGTCTGCTGAATACGCAGACCATTAGGACGTGTCCATACTTCTCCTTCTCCGACGGGATCCCTTAAGACGACTACTTCTCTGAGGGCCTTACTAATTTCCGAAATTCCTTTAGTGGTAAGCCTTAAGCGATTGACTAGGCTATTCTTCAGCCCTTTTTTCTCAGCTGCAAGAACGTCTATACTATTGGCTTTAAGGATTTCCTGCTCATTCATCATGAGAGCCTCAGCCATAGCGAGTAGTGCATTGTTTTTAGTCTCGGTACTAGTGTAGGCCAATTGACGAGCTGCTAGCTTAGCCTTTCGCCCAATCTCCAGTAATTCGGCATGAAACATATTAATCAATCCCTTCTCTTTTCATAGTTTAACTCTAATTTTAATGAGATTTCTAGTTTTTAACAACTTCAATAGCAGCGTTATTTTTGGATTTCATGACCTCATCATGCATCCCCCATCAGAGTCATATTATCACGATGAACGACTTCTTCACAGTCAAAATCGGGAATGATTTGCAGCAGTTTTTCAGAATGCAACCCTTTAACGAGCTGCACCTCATCACTACTCAGCTCCACGACCCCCCTGGCAATTTCATCACCCTTTAGGTTAGTAATCCGCACAATCTCTTTACGCTCCCAGGTTCCCTCGGTCGTTATAATTCCTTTGGCAAGTAAGCTTTTCCCTTCCCCCACAAGCGCCTTTGCTGCACCTTCATCAACTTGAATACTTCCTTCGGATAAACCCGCATAAGCAATCCAACGCTTCCGTCCCGCAAGACGATGCTTCGCTGGCTGAAAATATGTCCCCTTTGGACCCTGACCCTCTGTCAGATCAAGGAGTTCTCTAATTCGTGAGAAGTTTAAAAGGAGCGCAGCAATACCGAAACGGGTGGCGATCTTAGCCGCCCTGAGCTTTGTAACCATTCCTCCGGTCCCCATTGAAGTTCCAGCCCCGCTTGCCATACTCTCTACTGCTGCTATCTCTGTAACTTCTTCAATGAGTTGAGCCGACAGATCTTTTTTGGGATTATTTGTATATAACCCATCAACATCTGTGAGTATGATTAGCAAATCCGAGTGGACGAGGCCTGCCACCAAGGCCGAGAGACTGTCATTGTCACCAAAGCAGAGTTCTTCTACCGCTACCGTGTCATTCTCATTAATAATAGGAATCACTTGTAAGCGCAGTAGTTTTTCCAGCGTATTTTGAGCGTTATGGTAGTGAGACGCTTCCGCTAAATCGATACGAGACAAAAGAATTTGAGCCCCCACTAAACCATGTTGTTTAAGATTCCGAGCGTACCTTTCGATAAGCACTCCCTGTCCAACGGCAGCAACTGCTTGTTTACCGGCTAAATCCCGTGGACGCACTTGTAGACCAAGTTGTCCCATACCAGCAGCAACTGCGCCAGAACTTACCAAAACACATTCTACTCCCTTTTGCTTTAGAGCAGCGATTACAGTAACTACCTCAGTGATGGCGTCATCGTCCAAACCTCCTTCCGGATGATTCAAACTGCTACTTCCTATTTTTATAACGACTCGCCGAACCTCAGATAGTATCACTCCGAATACTCTCCTTCCATGTCTTCAGCGCGCCGAGCACAGGCTTGAGCCGCCTTCATCACAATTTGGGCTAATTTGTCTTCGTTAAAAACACTTAACGCGGCAAAAGTCGTTCCGTTAGGAGAGGTCACTTCCTCACGCAATCTCGCCGGTGATTTATCGCTTTCAGTAAGCATTTTGCCTGCTCCGATTAGGGTCTCACGAGCTAATAGCTCTGCTTCTTCTTCGCGTAGGCCTAATTGAACCCCTGCTTGGATTAAACTTTCGGTAAAAAGGTAAAAATACGCCGGGCCACTTCCACTTAAGGCAATTAGAGCATTCATTTTTTCTTCCGGGATCCACAAAATCCGACCTATGGCTGAGAAAATTTCTGTCGCAGTCTCTGCCTGTGCTTGAGTGATCGTTTCCTCGCGCACTAGCCCAGTCATAGAATGCAAGACCGCCGTTGAAGTATTTGGCATTGCCCGAATGACCGCAACATCCGGTAGGTACTTGTGAAACACCTTTAAGGGAATACCCGCTGCAATACTGATGATCAATTTATCCTGTAAAGTATAATTTTTTAGATGCTTAAGCACTTCTCGCACATCTTTTGGCTTCACAGCGATGACCAAGACTCGAGAGTTTTCCACCAGCTCCTGAAATTCAGAAGCTTTAATACTATACTTATCAACCAAACGTTGAATCCGTTCATGGTTCGCACGATTAGTGACTCGAATCTGGATGTCCTTATCAGTTTTGCGAAGACCACCAATAATGGCCTCCGCCATATTCCCTCCACCTATAAAACCGATACTCTGGTTCATACACAACATCCTTTCTAAAGCTATATTAACCTCTATTATTCCCAGATATTAGAGCGTGTGCGACCCTGCCACGCAAAAAAGGCTTCTCTCATCCTTATTAAGGGACGAAAGAAGCCTTCCGCGGTACCACCTTTATTGCACATGCCAACTTCATGTTACTGGATTTCTCGAGCAACAGTCCATTTAACGGTGGAAACCGTCCGATTCATCATCAGAGCATCACGACTGGGCTTCCAATATCGTGTGTGAGAAAACTTTCAGCGTTTGTTTTCCTCTCTGAACATCACCGTTTACTGTACTGGGTCGATCCTATGCTTTCCGCATTATATAACTGGATATATTTTACCGCACCTGACCAAATAATTCAAGATTATATTCCTACCTAATTATCTATCAGTTAGTGCCCTAACAACGGCATCTCCCATTTCTCGAGTTCCCAACACTTTATCGCCCGGTTTGGCTAAATCAGGAGTTCGGTAGCCCTCTTGTAATACTTGTTCTACAGATTGCTCAATCCTTTGGGCCTCACTCTCTAACCCAAACGAATAGCGCAGCATTAAAGCTCCCGATAAAATCGTTGCTAGCGGGTTGGCAATATTCTTCCCAGCAATATCTGGTGCCGAACCATGGGCCGGTTCATAAAGCCCTTTAGTTCCATTTAAACTGGCCGAGGATATCATGCCGATTGACCCCGTTAGCATAGAGGCTAAATCCGTAAGGATATCTCCAAACATATTCTCCGTAACGATCACATCAAATTGAGCAGGCCAGCGGACTAATTGCATCGCTGCATTATCAACATACATATGCGTCAATTCGACCTCTGGAAAATTCTGTGCAATTTCGATCGTTATTTCCCGCCAAAAGCGGGATGTTTCGAGCACATTGGCTTTGTCTACTGAGCAAAGCTTCCTGCGCCGCTTTAAGGCCATATTAAAGCCAAGTTCTACAATACGGCGGATCTCTTCCTCAGAATAAGTCAACGTATCAAAAGCACTCGTCGGGTTAGTCGTTCTCCCTTTCTGACCGAAATAGAGCCCTCCGGTCAGTTCACGCAAAACAACAAGATCAACGTTCTCAACCACTTCCGAGCGAAGCGTAGAGGCCTCCACCAACATGGGGAGCATTTTGACCGGGCGAATGTTGGCGAAGAGACCCAAGGCCTTGCGTATCGCTAACAGACCTCCTAATTCTGGGCGTTCTGGTGCGGGAAGGGTATCCCACTTAGGCCCTCCCACGGAACCTAAAAGAACCGCATCCGCTGCCTGAGCTGCGGCTAAGGTTTTATCAGGTAACGCCTTACCCGCTTCGTCAATAGCCGCTCCACCTATTAAACCATACTCGAAATTCAGACTGGTTGAGCAGCCTTTTAATACCGCTTGTAAAACCTTGACCGCTTCCGGCGTAATTTCTTGCCCTATACCATCTCCTGGGAGAACCAAAACGTTAGGCATTCTTTTTTCTCCCTTCTATTCGTGTTTCTTCAGCCAGCTCATCATTCCTCTTAAATTTTCTCCAACTTTTTCGATGAGCTGATTTTCTTCACGGCGGGCTATAGCATTAAAGGCAGGGCGATTCGCTTGGTTTTCCAGTAACCAAGCCTTAGCAAATGTTCCGTCTTGGATTTCTGCAAGAACTTTTTTCATTTCTTTACGGGTTTCTTGAGTGACTATCCGCTTGCCAGTCACCATATCTCCATATTGTGCGGTATCTGAAACAGAATAACGCATCCAGCTTAAGCCGCCCTCATACATTAAATCGACGATCAGCTTAAGTTCGTGTAAACATTCAAAATAAGCAATTTCCGGCTGATAGCCTGCTTCTACCAAGGTTTCAAAGCCCGCCTTAACCAGTTCTGAAGCGCCTCCGCAAAGAACCGCTTGTTCTCCGAATAAGTCTGTTTCCGTTTCCTCGCCAAAAGTCGTTTCTAGAACGCCGGCCTTAGTAGATCCGATTCCTTTGGCGTACGCCAGAGCTAATTCTTTAGCTTTCCCTGTTGCATCTTGATGGACGGCAATTAAGGATGGCACCCCTGCGCCTTCTGTGTAAGTACGACGAACCAAGTGACCCGGGCTTTTCGGAGCGACCATAAAGACATCGACATCTTTCGGAGGAACGATTTGCCCGAAGTGAATGTTAAACCCATGGGAAAAGACGAGCGCTTTGCCAGTCGTTAAGTACTGTTTGATTTCTGCATTATATACCCTACTTTGCGTCTCATCCGGAAGCAGGATTTGAATGACATCGGCACGTTTGGCTGCTTCTTCCACTGTCATAACCTCAAAACCTGCAGCTTCTGCACGCCCCCAACGAGCACTTCCGGGACGCAGACCGATCAATACTTTAAGTCCTGAATCCTTCAGATTTTGGGCCTGCGCATGCCCTTGGCTCCCATATCCCATTACCGCAATGACCTTGTCTTTTAACAACTCCAGATTAGCATCTTCCTCATAATACATTTTTGCCATTTTTAAATCTTCCTCTCAATTATAAGCCTATTCAACTACAGGTCTTATACTTAGTATAACTCTCTTAACCCTCAAACATCCGAGCGCCTAATGACAATCTTTCCAGTGCGAACCAACTCTAATAAGCCGAAGGGACGAATCGCCCTCACAAACGCATTAATTTTTCCAACGTCTCCCGTTAACTCAACGGTAAGATTGGTCCTTCCCATATCCACAACCCGTCCCCGGAAAATATCAACCGTTTGTAGAACCTCTGAGCGTGTTTCTGGGCTGACCTGAACACGTATTAAGGCTAGCTCTCGGTCAACAACACTTTCGGCTGTCAAATCCGTGACGGAGTGGACAATCACCAGTTTATTGAGTTGATTTCTCACTTGTTCAATGACTTGATCATCTCCGTGTACGACAATCGTCATTCTGGAAAGTTCAGGATCGTCTGTTTGGCAGACAGAGAGACTATCAATATTATACGCCCTTCGCGCAAATAATCCAGCCACCCGGGTCAAAACACCAGGATGGTTTTCTACCAGGGCCGCAAGTGTATGCAACATGTTTTTTACCCCCCTAGCATTTCTGTAATGGGTTTACCCGGTGGCACGATCGGCAAAACATCTTCGTTCGGAGAGATCGTAAAATCTAACAGCACCGGCCCAGGATAGGAGATCGCCTCCGCAAGAGCACTGTGTACTTGTTCCATAGAATCAACACGAATGCCACGAATACCATAGGCCTCCGCAAGCTTGATGAAATCCGGATTATCGATGAGATCTGTTTGACTATATCGTTCTCCATAAAAAAACTTCTGCAGTTGGCGAACCATGCCCAGGACTCCGTTGTTCAGGAGAACTATTTTAATGGGAAGTTTATTATGAGCAATCGTCGCTAGCTCCTGAATACACATCTGAAAGGAACCATCTCCCGTGACTAGAAAAACTAAATCGTCTGGGCGAGCTATCTGAGCCCCTATAGCGGCCGGAAGACCAAAGCCCATCGTTCCCAGCCCGCCACTGGTTGCAAAATTGCGTGACTTCGCAATCGGATAAAATTGGGCTGCCCACATTTGGTGCTGTCCGACATCCGTTACGACCATTGTGTCGTCACCGGCAAGTTCACCCATACTTTCGATTACCATCTGAGGCGTCAGTCGTTCCTTGTCATACTTCATAGGATAATAGTTCTTCCAAGCATGCACTTGTTCCCACCAGTCTGCCACTTGAGGAACAGGCAATCCCGCAAAGACATTTAAAACCTCTTCCAACACCAGGCGAGCATCCCCAACGATTGGGATATGCGTTCTTACCACTTTGGCAATCTCTGCCAGATCTATATCAATATGAATAATTTTAGCCTTAGTTGCAAAAAGATGGCCCAAACCGCTGGTCACACGGTCATCAAAACGCACCCCTACCGCCAGCAGCAAATCACAATCATCCACGGCGAAGTTTGCTGCCACGGCTCCGTGCAAGCCCACCATACCTAATAAATTGGGATGCCCGTAGGGAAGGGACCCGATCCCCATCAAGGTCGTAACCACCGGCAGCGAGGCTTTTTCAGCCAACTGTCTTAAGACGCCTCCGGCCCCTGCTGTAATCACACCACCTCCGGCATAAATTACAGGCTTGCTGCATTCTGAAAGCGCTTTCGCCACTTCAGCAATTTTAGCGCTGTCTCCGCTGCTCGGTACAACGTATCCCCTTAATTTCATTTCGGCGGGAAAAGGTTCAACTTCTATGGCTAGAATGTCCTTGGGAAGATCGATGAGTACGGGACCAGGCCGACCTGTCCTCGCAAGATAAAAGGCCTCTTTGACAATCCGAGGAATCTCCCTGGCATCCTTGACCAAATAACTGTGCTTGGTGATGGGTGTGGTGATCCCTGTTATATCCGCTTCTTGAAAGGAGTCTGTTCCCAACAAACTGGTAACAACCTGCCCCGTCAAAACGACTAAGGGGATAGAGTCCATATAGGCATTGGCGATACCAGTGACCAGATTCGTCGCTCCAGGACCCGACGTTGCTAAACATACCCCCACTTTTCCGGTTACACGGGCATATCCATCGGCGGCATGTATTCCCCCTTGTTCATGACGTGGTAGGATATGCCGAATGGGACAATTTATTAGCGCATCATACAATGGAAGCAAGACTCCACCTGGGTAACCAAAGATAAGGTCAACGCCTTCCTTTTCCAGAGCCTCTAGTAAAATGGCTGCCCCTGTTAATCCCTTTTTTCCTGCGTTCATACTCAGCTCCCCCTCCTAACTCATCTAGCCGTTGCACCCTGCATCCTTAAACTTTCGGAGCGCCTCAACACACTTAAAGACGATATGAAGTTTCATGTTTCCGAGCGCAGAATGGCAATCTTTCCGGTTCGAACCAGCTCTAATAACCCGTAAGGGCGAATAGCTTTAATAAACCCATCAATCTTTTCCACATCTCCTGTTAACTCAACCGTAAGATTGGTTCTTCCCATATCTACAACCCGTCCCCGAAAAATATCAACCGTCTGGAGAACCTCTGCTCGCGTTTCTGAGCTAACCTGGATACGAATTAAGGCCAGCTCTCGTTCAACAACGCTCTCGGCTGTCAAATCTGTGACGGAGTGGACAATCACCAGTTTATTGAGTTGATTTCTCACTTGCTCAATAACCTGATCATCTCCGTGGACGACAATCGTCATTCTGGAAAGTTCAGGATCGTCTGTTTGGCAAACAGAGAGACTATCAATATTATACGCCCTTCGCGCAAATAATCCAGCCACCCGCGTTAAAACACCGGGATGGTTCTCCACAAGGGCCGCAAGTGTATGCAACATGTCTTTTACCTCCCTAGCATTTCTGTAATCGGTTTACCCGGCGCCACCATAGGCAAAACATCTTCTTCTGGAGAAATCGTAAAATCTAACAGCACTGGTCCGGGATAGTTGATCGCCTCCGTGATGGCACCACGAACCTGCTCCATGGAATTGACCTGGATACCTCGAATTCCATAGGCCTCCGCAACTTTGACAAAATCGGGGTTAGCTTGGAATTGTACGCCACTGAACCGTCGCTCATAAAACATTTTCTGCCATTGGCGAACCATGCCTAGTACTCCGTTGTTCATCAGCATGATTTTAATGGGCAGGTTATTCTGGGCAATTGTCGCTAATTCCTGAATACACATCTGAAAGGAACCATCGCCCGTGAACAAAACGACCAAATCGTCTGGACGAGCTATTTGGGCCCCTACTGCAGCCGGAAGGCCATAGCCCATCGTGCCAAGTCCGCCACTGGTTGCATAATTTCGCGACTTCACGATCGGATAAAATTGAGCAGTCCACATTTGATGCTGTCCTACATCCGTTGCGATAATTGCATTTTCCCCAGCGAGTTCTCCGACACATTCAATAATCATCTGAGGAGTCATTCTGTCTTTGTCATACCTCAGAGGATAGTCATTCTTCCAAGCGCGCAATCGTTCCCACCAGTCTGCCACTTGAGGAGCCCCAACACTTTCTAAAGTGTTTAACAATTCTTCTAAGACCAAGCGCGCATCCCCAAGAATCGGAATCTGTGGTCTTATCACTTTCCCAATTTCCGCAGGATCAATGTCAATATGGACAATTTTTGCTTTAGTGGCAAACTTATGACCCAAACCACTTGTCACACGGTCATCAAACCGCACTCCCACTGCAATCAGTAAATCACAATCATCGACGGCATAGTTCGCTGTCACGGTTCCGTGCATTCCCACCATACCCAAAAGATTAGGGTGTCTGGAGGGGAGGCACCCGATCCCCATTAAGGTCGTGACCACCGGCAACGAAGTTTTTTCCGCTAACTGCCTTAAGACGGCTCCGGCCCCTGCCGTAATCACGCCACCGCCGGCATAAATTACTGGCTTTCGACATTCGGAAAGCGCCTTTGCCACTTCCATAATCTTGCCGCTGTCTCCCTTACTTGGGACTTGGTATCCTCTTAAGTTCATATCAGCCGGAAAGGGTTCGATTTCCAGGGCTAAAACGTCCTTCGGAAGATCGATAAGTACAGGACCCGGCCGACCCGTTCCTGCAAGGTAGAAGGCCTCTTTGACAATCCGGGGAATTTCCCGCGCATCCTTGACCAAATAACTGTGCTTGGTAATAGGTGTGGTGATTCCTGTTATATCCGCTTCTTGAAAGGAGTCAGTACCGAGTAAAGCCGTTACAACCTGCCCCGTCAAGACGACTATGGGAATGGAGTCCATATAGGCATTGGCAATACCGGTCACCAGATTCGTAGCTCCGGGACCTGACGTTGCTAAACATACCCCCACTTTTCCAGTTACCCGGGCATAACCATCGGCAGCATGCACTCCCCCCTGTTCATGACGTGGTAGGACATGTCGAATGGGGCTATCTAGCAGCGCATCATACAATGGAAGCAATACTCCACCCGGATAACCAAAGATAACGTCAACGCCTTCCTTTTCTAGAGCCTCTAGCAAGGCGGTTGCCCCTTTTAACCCCTTTTTTCCTGCGTTCATACTCATCTCTCTCCCTCTCCTAACTCATCTTGCCGTTGCACCCTGTACGTTGAAAAAAATCTCCGGGCCATTGACCCGGGTGAGGGCCCGAAAGGCAACAAGAAGTTTTTTGTAGACTTCCCCTGGATTTGCATCTCCTATTTCCCGACCATCAACTTTGATTACCGGAATCAATTCAGCGGCCGTACCGGTGAGAAAACACTCTTCAGAAGTGTAAAGATCATGGCGTGTAAATAACTCCTCCACCACCTCAATCCCTAGTTCACGGGCTAGGCATAAAACGGTATCTCGCGTGATACCTTCAAGTATCCCGGCAGAAAGAGGAGGGGTTCTTAAGACTCCATCTCGATAGATAAAGATGTTATCTGACGTGCCTTCCGCCACATATCCGTCTTGATTGAGCATAATTCCTTCAACGACACCGGCTTGATTAGCCTCTATCTTGGCAAGAATATTATTGAGATAATTAAGTGATTTAATCCTGGGGCTCAATGAATCCAGATTGTTGCGGCGGATGGCCACTGTTTTCACTTCCAGGCCCTGATCATACATGCTTTGCTCAAAAATCTTGATTTGAGCCGCTATGCAAATTATTGCTGCTTGAGGACAATTGACAGGGTTAAGCCCCAGATCTCCTTTGCCGCGTGAAACAACCAAGCGAATATAAGCGTCCTTCAAACCGTTACGACGAAGGGTCTCCAAAACAATCTCTTGCATCTCTGCTTTAGAAATGCCAATGTTTAATTGAATTGACTTAGCCGACTCATATAGGCGTTTTAAATGTTCTTCTAATTTAAACACTCGACCATGATAGGCACGAATCCCTTCAAAAATGCCGTCTCCATATAGGAAGCCATGATCGAAAACCGATACTTTTGCCTCTTCCTCGCGAACAAATGCACCATTGCAGTAGATAACCAATCCCATTCCAAATACCTCTTTTCTTGTGCTTGTCAGAAGTGTAACTATCTGGACGAATAAGTGCAACTCAGATAACTTTAAAAACAAAAACCCCAAGCGTAGTCCCCTAGTATCGTGGAACTTTCCGCTTGAGTTTTTTCTACCCACGGTGTAAATCCATTCCGGATTCTGTACCGCTTGGACCAGACAGGTTGCCCCCGGAACCCTAGGTACACTTCCTCATCTGTTATATTACATTAAGATTATTAGCGTTGTGTATATAATACAGAATACATTCTCAAGTGTCAACCCCTTTTTTGCACTGGATGTTAAGGATTTCTCAAATATCCCCTTGTCAAAGGCCGATATTACGAGTTATAATGTCCACTATGTAAGTACATTTGTTTTTATAGAGAGGAGTTGTTTCCCTTGACGATTCAAATTGGTATATTGGGCTTAGGTACGGTGGGTACTGGAGTAGTTAGTATATTACAGAAGAATGCTGAGGATATTCAAACCCGAACCCATTGCGAAATCAATATCAAAGGAATTCTTGACCGTGATCTGCACAGAGAACGAGAAGTGAGCGGAAACTTTCTACTCACAGATCAACCAGAAGAAATTCTTCAAGATCCTGAAATCGATATTATCGTGGAAGTAATGGGGGGAATTGAACCTGCTCGTACTTTTATTTTAGAAGCTTTGCGGCAGGGTAAACATGTTGTCACCGCTAATAAAGATTTAATTGCACTTCATGGACACGAACTTCTTGACGCCGCCGATAAGGCCGGAAAGGATCTCTACTTCGAAGCAAGTGTTGGAGGCGGAATTCCGATTATTGCCGCTCTGAAAGAGTCCCTAGCCGCCAATCGCATTACCGACGTCATTGGGATTATTAATGGCACGACCAATTACATTCTTACTGCCATGGCCGATCAAGGCCGTGAATATGCGGAGGTCCTCGCTGAAGCACAACAATTAGGCTACGCCGAAGCTGACCCTTCTGCTGATGTTGACGGCTTGGATGCCGCACGAAAACTTGCCATCTTGGCCTCCCTCGCTTTTAACTCGCGTGTAGCCCTTAAAGACGTATTTGTTGAGGGTATTTCAAAAATTACTCGTGAAGACCTAGCCTATGCAGCTGAGCTGGGCTGTACCATCAAGCTTTTAGCTATTACTAAACACCAAGAGGAAGGGATTGAAGTTCGGGTTCATCCTGCGATATTGCCTAGAACTCATCCACTTGCTTCTGTAAACGGAGTTTTTAACGCCATTTATGTGGTAGGAGATGCCGTCGGGGAAACCATGTTTTATGGTCGTGGCGCTGGTTCTCTTCCTACAGGAAGTGCGATCATCTCAGATATTATGCGCATAGTTCGCAACATTCAGTCCAACTCAAAATCTTCTATTAATTGTTCTTGTTACCTTGATCTCCCACTCAAAGCTGTTTCAGATTTCCATACCGCTTTCTATGTTCGCCTACTTGTCAAAGACGAACCCCGTGTCCTGGCAACCTTAGCCCTACTTTTTGCTGAAGCAAATATTAGCTTCGCCTCGATCATTCAAAAACCTCGCGGCGAGCAGCAGGCGGAGATTGTCCTAGTGACGCATCCCTGTCGTGAAGGGGCGCTCCAAGAAGCCTTAGATTCTGTCAGAGCGTATAGCAAGGTGCTGAATATTCACAATGTGATTCGCTTTGAAAACGGACAGGATGAAAAAGATGATTCGCGTTAAAATACCGGCCACCTCTGCCAATCTGGGACCAGGATTTGACTGTCTGGGACTAGCACTTCAACTATACAACACTATTACCGTTGAGACGGACCGACCGTTTCAAATCTCCCTCACCGGGTCTTACAGCGATGGAATTCCGGCAGATGAAAGCAACCTTGTCTGGCGAACAATGTGCCATTTTTGGGACCTTATCCACTACCCCATTCCCACTGTCGCCCTAACATTTGAAAATCTCATTCCCCCTGCTCGAGGTTTAGGCAGCAGTTCTGCGGCCATAGTCGGCGGTCTTGTGGCAGCCAACACGCTAGCCGGATCACCTTATACCAAGTATGAGTTGCTCCAGATAGCAAACAGTTTAGAAGGGCATCCAGACAATGTTACACCTGCCTTGTATGGAGGGATCACTCTGTCCATACCCACGGAAGGGGGGGTTCTTCCACGGATCTTAGCTCAGTCGCCAAAGTTAAGAGCGGTCGTTATTATTCCCGACCTTCTCCTAAAAACAGAAAAAGCACGGGGAATTTTACCTTCACAAGTTTCTCGCCGCGACGCAGTGTTTAACATTGCTCACGCCGGATTGCTTATTGAAGCCTTTATTCGGGCAGAGTATTCCTTCTTAAAAGAAGGAATGCGTGATGTCCTTCACCAAAACCAACGAGCTGTGCTCATCCCCGGTTTGCTGGAAACGATCGAAGCAGCTGTTCAGGCTGGGGCCTATGGCGCTGCTCTCAGTGGTTCGGGACCAACACTTTTGGCGCTTACCGAACCTGAATTTGAACAGAACATTGCTCTAAGTATGCTCGACGTTTTTAAAAGGCATGACGTTCACGCTCAATCCTATGCCTTAGCTATAGATTCAGAAGGTGCACAAATAATCTAAAGAAAAGCCATTTCCTAGTTTTATTTTACAGGAAATGGCTTTTCTTTTTAGTGATTTTACCTTCATTCGCAACCCAGTCATGATTTAGTTCTCTGTAACACTATTGAAAACTTGTACATATCCTATATCATAAATAATCATAATTGGTAATCCCAAATTTCTTATCTTATATCGCCACTTTGTGGCAGATGAAAAAAAAGGGGATCAACCATATGTTATTTGGAGCACCATTCGGAGTACCCTTTGGTCCGATTCCACCGCTGGTAGGTTTATTTGACACTTATCCAATTGGGACACGTCTGAGAATAGGAATGGATTCAAGTTTTTGGGTTGGCAACTTTGGTGGCTTACAAGATGGAGTCGCATTATTAACTAACGCTCAACTGTTTTCCAATATTGGAAACCGTGTTGATTGCATCCGTCCAGTAGTCCGAATCCCGATCAGAAATATTACGTTTGTATCCCAATAATTTTTTGAAAAAGGGTAGGATTTTTTCCTACCCTGGTTACTTCCCAAATCAAACTCTAATGTCAGTATGCGAACACTCGATGGACATGTTGAATAAGATAGATTAGATAAGATTTAAACCCATATTTTCATAATTTTCATAAAGGAGGGCTAAATTAAATGATCCTAATCCAAATAGAGTTGGCAATTATCATAATATTATTGTTATTGATCCTTCTCAGAGATAATTTTTGCGGAAGAAACTTTTAATTGAATGTTTGGCCTAGGTGTATAATGCCTAGGCCTTTCTATTACTGTTTCAAGATTATTTACATACCCCAGAGTTTTGTTCCTCGTCAGTTGGTTAGTTAGCTAGTTAGTTGACTTTGCTCATTTCAAGTTATCTAAATATTTTACAGCGTGTAACGCTGCTGTTCCGCCTTCCCCCGCTGCTTTAATTAACTGAAAGGGTTGACCTGTGCAATCTCCTGCAGCAAATAAACCAGGCAAACTTGTCTCCAGCTTATGATTGACCTTGATCGCCGCTTCATCCATTTCCAAACCGGATATAAGCTGCTCGGCAGGTAGGGTTTCTCTCATAATAAATACACCGTCCACCGCTAAATGTTCCTCGCCAAGATCAAGTTGTTTGACGGTATTGTCTCCCACTATTTTCTTAACGTTTCCCTTTTTAACCTCAACTCGTGGATCAAGCTTCGGAATGTCTTTGTAGTAGGGAATATAATAAACTTTGGCACAGATATCAGCCATAAAATTAGCTTCATCTTCCCCTTCCCGATTATAGGAAATGATCGCAACGCTCTTATTTTTATATAACGGCCCGTCACACGTTGCGCAATATCCCACCCCACGACCCAATAATTCAGCTTCACCAGGAAATAACTTTTCCACGGATACCCCTGTTGCTAAAATAATTGCGTCGGCTTCAAAAGATTTATCTTTACCCATCAGCGTATAAGGCGGCCCAGGATAAATATTTGTTACTTTAAAATTAACAATGGCTATTTCATGTTCCTTAACGTGCTTTAAAAACCGTTGACGCAACTCCTCACCGCCAATTTCCGGAAATCCAAGCCAATTATCAATTTGTGGAGCTTTCGAGAGTTTGGGGCTACAAAATTCTGAACCCAGTAAAATAAAATCGCGTTTTCGTATTTTGGCATTAAGGGCTGCAGCCAACCCTGCCGGCCCACAGCCAACGATCGCTAGTTCATAGCGACTTTTTATCGTTTCAAAATCCTCTGGCATCTTGATAAAGCCTCCTTTAATATAATTCACCTATTCAAAGTGTTCCCCAAGTAACACTATAACATCTAAACCAGGTTCAAATATTGTTAAATAAATAAATTTACATTTGATTCTTCGGCTTCACCTAAATAATAGCCTACCCCACCGATTTTAACGCCGTCAATAAGTTCTTCCTGCTTTAAACCCATAAGATCCATGGTCATAGAACAAGCAACCACTTCCACACCGCTATCCAAGGCTGATTTAATTAAATCCTCTAGCGAACTAATATTTTTATTCTTCATAATCATTTTGATCATTTTACCGCCCAAGCCCATCATATTCATTTTAGAAAGCTTTAGCTTTTTACTCCCCCTTGGCATCATGAAACCAAACATTGATTCTATCAAGTTTTTTCTAACCAATACTTTTTCGGGTTTTCTTAAAATATTAAGTCCCCAAAAGGTAAAGAACATGGTAACCCGCTTACCCATGGCTACAGCCCCGTTAGCAATTATAAAGGAAGCAAGCGCTTTATCGAGGTCTCCGCTAAATACAACCATTGTTTTTTTATCTTTTAACGGTATATCGGATGGGGATGGAGATAGGGATAAATTATGCAGAACCTTAAATTTGTTGCCTTTTTTTATAAAGGCCTGGATCATGCCCTTATTTCTTCCGATCTCAACGAGTTCATTATTTGTTTTAGCACACCAAGCCTTAATATCTTCATAAAACCCGGGATCAGAAGCGGTAACTTTAAGAATTTGACCATCATTTAGTTGATCAATTGACGCTTTAACCTGAATCAGTGGTCCTGGACAACATAAGCCGCAGGCATCAAGGCTCTTATCATAATCGTTAACTCCTTTTCCCACCCCACCCTTAACAATTTGGATATCCGGATCGATCATCTGCCTATTTGAGTTATCTGAATTATCGCCCCTACTTGGCTTATAGTTTAACATTGAAGCACATTTATAGCCCCCATCAATGTTTTTCACCCTATAACCTTTTTGAGTTAAAATCCTAGAAGCCACATAACCTCTAAGCCCGATCTGGCAATATTCTAGGATCTCCTTACTCTTATCAAGCTCTCCTACTCTATCTCTGAGGCTATCGATTGGTATATTTACCGCTCCCTCAAGATGCCCATTATTAAATTCATCTTCAGTGCGCACATCTAATAATAACGTATTTTCTCGATCGTAAGTTAACAGTCCCTCGGCTGCAACAACGTCCACTCTTCCAGCTAATAAATTTTCCGCAACATAACCTGCCATATTGACCGGATCCTTTGCTGAAGAAAAAGGTGGTGCATAGCAAAGCTCTAACTCCGTTAAATCAGTGACAGTACCACCCAAGCGAATGACAGTGGCGACCACGTCAATTCTCTTGTCCACACCAGCATAGCCCACGCCTTGAGCTCCTAAGATCTTACCGTCCGCAGCAAAGATAAGCTTTAAGGTCATTGCCAAAGAGCCGGGGTAATACGAGGCATGAGAAGCTGGATGAATCGTGATCACTTTATAGGGGATATTTAATCTGTTTAAAGTTCGTTCATTATTGCCAGTACTTGCTGCAGTCAAGCCGAAAACCTTAATAATTGACGTCCCCTGAGTCCCCTTATAAGAGGTATTTAAGCCTGCTATATTATCAGCCGCAATTCTACCTTGTTTATTGGCTGGTCCAGCTAAGGGAATCGCTGTCTTTTGTTTGTTTACAAAGTCAACGACTTCAATCACATCTCCTACAGCAAAGACATTGGCAGCATTGGTTTCCATTTTTTCATTGACTAAAATATGCCCTTTAGCTCCCAGCAATATGCCGCTATCTTTTAAAAATCCAGTATCCGGAAGGACACCTATGGCTAAGATCACGAGATCTGCCTTTAATTCCAGACCGCTATTCAAAGTTATTTCAACACTGCTGTCTTGGTCCTTAAAGGCTTTCACGCCATCGTTTAAGATCACTTCAACGCCATTATCCGAGAGTTCTTTTTCAACTAATGCTACCATATCGGTATCAAAGGGAGCCATCAAATGAGGAGCTGCTTCTACTAAAGTAACGTTAAGTCCTCTATCCTTCAAATTCTCAGCCATTTCTACTCCCACGAAGCCGCCGCCAATAACTACAGCACTATTAATTCCTTTTTTGTCCACATAGGCCTTAATCTGATCGGTATCCGGTATATTTCTCAACGTAAATATCCGCTTACTGTTAATACCTTCTATAGGGGGTTTAATCGCTCTTGCTCCAGGGGATAAAACAAGATAATCATAGGGTTCATCATACTCACCCTTTTCTTTGCTTTTAACCTTAGCAACTTTTCTCTGCGAATCAACCCCAATAACCTCACTATTAATTCTTACATCGATATTAAATCTGCTCTTCATGCTTTCAGGGGTTTGAACTAATAGTTTTTCCCTTTCCTTAATGACTTCTCCAATGTAATAAGGCAAGCCACAGTTTGCAAAGGAGATGTATTCATCCCTTTCAAACATAATTATCTCAGCACTTTCATCCAGTCTTCTAAGTCTTGCGGCTGTCGACGCTCCTCCTGCTACACCGCCTATGATTAACACTTTTTTACCCACAACTATCCCTCCTAAAATAATTCATTTTCATTACCTTGAGTACAACACTTCGCTAATCGATTATGCCCGACTTTCTCTAAGCTCACCTTAGATGGAGCAAATGTCGTAAGCGATCTCTTTCTTCTTCCAAATCCTCAAGATCAGCTACCATCTTAGGTTGCACAGAATGAGATGGCCAGCGCGATTTTAACTCTGCTAACTTTCTCTCTACAATATTTAACTGAAGTCCAGTTTCATCTTCATTCTCATTTAGTTGATCCTTATTCATTTGCTTTCTTCTCCTCTGCAGATACAAAAGTAATAGCGCCATGCATACATCTTTCCATACATGCTTCACATTCTGTACATAGAGTTGGGTCTACGACCGGAAGATGAGCCATCATTTTGATTGCTTGCACCGGACATGCTTTGACACAGTGTTTACACCCCAGACATAATTTTTCCATGATAAATGCTGACATTTCTACTCCTCCTTGTGAGCGACACACGGGGTCTCTGTTCCAAGCATTCTTTGTCTAGTCTTCTTAGAATTATGATACGCGGTCTCCGCTTGACCCTGCGAAGTTTCTCCACGCTCTCGATTACCCCATATACCCTGGATGGGTATCTTTACTTTAATATATTCGACTCTCTTTCATTTGTCAACCATTTCACAGATAACTTCTCTAATTTCAGACGATTTAATACTCATCTCATCGCTCTTGATTCCAATTCGGTAAAAAGTTGTTCTTCATTGGTAGGATAAGAATACTCTAAAAGCTATAACTAGTCAGTACCACTTGTGAGCTCTTATAAGAAAATATTGGACACAAAAAAAGCGCTCCTTTAAAATAAGTGAGCGCCCTTGTACTTTTGATCTTTGTAAATTTATCTTTTAGTTAATAATTGCAGTACTACTGCCTCCGAACCTCTACGAGGCTGCCGCACATCTGGCGAAAAATCATTGGAGGTTTCCCTGCCAAATATATAATGCAGGATATAGCAATCCTCGCAAAGATTTTTACCTCTGTAATTATATACTTTCCCTTTGACAAGGAGATCCTCACATCTTTCGCAGTTCATTTTAAATAGCACAAGACATCACCTCTCATAGCGTCGCTAGATTCTACTGAACCCCAAGGTATGACGACCTCCTAACCCTTAACCGCCGGTCAGGAAAAGTCTCTGTAATCAGTTATATAGATGGCTAGATCAATCGAATTTAGTCCCCATACTATTATTAATAGGTTAGATTCATCAGGAAATAATGCAAATCATCCGTAATGTTCTGACCTTTGTAACGTCTAGATTCGTTCTCATGCAATGCGCACTACTGAGCATTTTCCACAATCTGTGCCTTGTTTGAGACATTCTCTTATCAGTTCGAGGTCTTTAAAACGATATACATACGTCGCTTCTGAATTTAGTTTAGCATTTTGTTTAAGGTAAGTCTATAGAATATCTACCGTCAATCGACCTTCAATCTATCATAAGTCCATATAATCGCAATCATATTTAGCTATGATTGGTTAATGTCTTTTATTTGTTACTTCAGAATTAACAAAAACGTCATGAAGCCGCTTAGCTCAGATGTTCATTATATTGACTTCAAAATTCCGAAGAAGTATAATGAATAAACATTCATTCATTAATTTGGGGGGTATGTTTTATGTCAAGAATTGCTGAACCTGAAAAAATGAACCACATCAGAAAGGCAACCATGGAGGCTTTGATAGACCATGGCTACGGAGGAATGTCGATTGAATCCATCAGCAAAAAGGCAGGGGTATCCGCTGGTTATCTCTATCGACACTATAAAAGTAAGGAAGAGCTCGTGCAAGTCTTAGTAGATTCAGAAATGGATGAAATTATTGATAGCTTTATTTCAGACATTGACTCTTCCGGTTCACTTTATGAAGCCGGGTATAAAACGATACATAAGCTATTTATGAAAGCAAATCAAGAACCTCTGTTAGCGAAGTTTTCGGCAGCGGTTGTGATGGACATTAAAATACCGTCCAAAGATAAGGCTGACAATTTCAAGTCTATCCTGGAACTGGCAGATAAGTGCATTCAATTAGGACTAAAAACCGGAGAAATTAATTCGCAGATAAGTGCGCTCGAGGTACTTGTCGTATCTTTTACGATACCATTTAGATATTTATCGATTTCATTAGAAATAAACAGCTCTAAAAAGTTCACACCAGAAGAAGTAAAAAGAGTAGCTGTAATGTGCCTAAACGCCTTAAAATAAAAAACCCTTCGCAAAGCTATGAAGGAGGAAAAGTGATGCTAACACAACGAAAGAAATGGTTAATTCTCGTTGTTGTCTCTTTAGGACTTTTCATGGATCTTCTCGATATGACCATTGTTAATGTAGCTGTACCCAAAATTATGATCGACTTTGGAGCGAATGTGAATTTAACTCAATATGTTCTTACGGCCTATATGGTGACAATCGGGATTTTCGAACCTGTCACAGCGTATTTCGCCGACACCTTTGGAATGAAAAAGATCTTTATAATCAGTCTTTTGGTTTTTACAATAGGATCCGCTTCCTGTGCGATGGCTTGGAGTATTCATGCTCTGATTGGATTTCGCATCTTTCAGGCTATCGGCGGAGGTGTTATCATGCCCCTTGCCTTATCCATTGTTAAAAAAACATTCTCCAAAGAGGAGCTTCCACTAGCGATGGGACTTATGGGGATTCCATTAATCTTAGCACCTGCCCTAGGGCCTACTATCGGAGGGTATTTTGTAGGGATCCATGATAGCTGGCGTTTTATTTTCTGGGTAAATGTTCCGATAGGAATCCTTACAAGCTATTTAAGCTATTCGATAATTGACGAGTTTGAAAAGACCGAGAAAAAACTTGATTTAATTGGGTTTATCCTTTCCTCTCTTGGGTTTGCTACCCTTTTTCTCGCCGTCAGTAACGGTGCTGAAGCCGGCTGGACCTCATTTGAGATTGTATCTCTCCTTGTTACCTCAGCTATCATGCTCATGCTGTTTTTCACAATCGAACAAACAGTTAAGGAACCGCTCATTGATTTTCGAATTTTTCGAATTCAAGCTTATTCGGCAGCAATCTTTGTAACATTTTTCCTCATGATCATATTGTTTGGAACCTTGTATCTTCTCCCATTGTTTATGCAGCAATTACGTAATCTTGGAGCCTTTCCTACCGGTTTAATCTTAATCCCGGAATTTGTGGGGGCACTTTTGACAATTCCGTTAAGTGCCTTGCTGTTGCCGCGGATTGGAGCCGTTATTCCGACTGTTACAGGAATGATCATTATGATCTTTGGGACTTATCCTTTTACGCACCTTCAAGTAATAACGGATCTTCATTCCGTTGAATTGTATCTTTTTGTAATCGGTAGTGGCTTGGGTTTAGCAATTATGCCATCAATCACCTTGGCTTTCAGTGTCTTACCGGAAGAATTAGTAAATCAAGGGTCTGCCGTTCTCAATTTAATAAGACAACTGGGAAGTGCCTTCGGGGTTTCTATCTTAACAAGTGTCGTTGATCAACGTGCGCCATACTATATGCAAAGGATCGTGGATCAAGGCTCAGCCGGATCCAACACTTTACTTTTTATCTACCGATATCAGAATTATTTCCAGTCGTTCGGCTATAACTTAACGCAAGCAAAACAGTTAACTATAACCTATGCCTTAAGTTTTTTTGAACAACAAGCTTCGGTTCAAGCTTTCCACGACGCTTTCGGTGTTTCAATGATTGCGGCAATATTGGGAGTCATTCCGGCCATCTTTTTATTTCAGAAAAAAGCCAAAGTTGAACGAAGCAAATGACGCGGCCCTAATAACTCAGGACTGCAGGAAAATTATCATTTATGAAGAATATACGGGATAACCTACACTATAAGGAGGTATGAAAAATGTACATATTCAGTATATCAGGTAGCCCCCGAAAGGGAAGCAGCACGGATCTGTTGATAGATGAAGTACTTAAAGGTGCTGCAGATGCCGGGGCGGAAGTTGAAAAAATCTACATCAGTGATCTAAAATTTGCACCCTGTACTGGGTGT
>JARLHW010000039.1 GCA_031292075.1 Desulfosporosinus sp. | reverse complement strand
CTTTTCAGGATGCCTTCGAAATTTGCGGCAGCATCCAGTTTGGGTCCGCGTCGCAGCCGGGTGCCCTGGTTGACCTCCAGTTTGCCAATAACTATTCTCAGATTGTTCCGAAGATTGATACCAAGATGGAGGATTTTGAATCACATGATTACACTAGCGCATTGTACCCGTCGGATGCGCTTGCATTACGTTCTACTGCGGCCGCGGCAGGACTGAACTTCTTTCCGCCTACGGCTACTCTTGCGGCACCAAACGCATGGGGTATTGCCGCTGGTACATATGTAGATCAGCTCACACTGCAGCAGCCTCAGTATGCGCGTACTAATGCTGTGAACACATCAGATGTGGTTACCCGAATTGTCCCATTCACAGCGCTCACGCATACGGTTCTGGCCATGGATCGAGACATGATTTTCGGCGAAGACATGTACATCAATATGATGGTCGCTCCTTCGTACAAAATTGGGTACAATACAGCGGCATCGAATGGCAGTGGGGCGGCAACCGCGTTCGTTGCAGCGAAACAGCCAACTCTAAGTGGGATGTATGTCAATCTAGCCGTCGAGGTGGATCCAATTACGGAGGCTTCTGTTCGTGCCAAGTTCGATCGCGGTGACATGAAGTTCATCTTTCCCTACCAGTACGCTTGGCGATTGTCTACTGCGGGAGCTGGTCAGATTTCCGTATCACAGCAACTCAACAGTGGATATGGTCGTTATTTGAAGCGAATTATCCAGGTTCCATTTGATAGTACGGAAGCATCAACCGCAGCGGTCGGCCATGCATATGATCACCAGAATTGTGGCCAAGATAAGATCACACAGTACCAGACATCTCTGAACTCCGTGCCTTTACAGGATCAGCAAGTTTCGTGCGCCAATTTGGATGACTGGCGACTGAACAAGGATTTCCTGAAGGGCTCGGTCATCAGGGGCGCTCTACCATATCTTCAGAACTGGTTTCACATGGACAGCTTCTCTGCTCCTAAGCGTGGTAGTGAAGTTCCATATGAGAACGTAGTGGAGGGTCTTGATCTTTCTCTTCCAGTCACTTGGTCATTTACCGCAACCGCTGGAAAGGCACTTACTCACTACACATTTGCGGAGTTCATTCGTGAGATCGAGACCAAGCCAGGCCAGCCGATCGAAATCAAGTCAGTTTAAATTCTTCCTTATCACCTTTTATTAATTTTTTGAAATATTTCATTCGCTAAGGATATGAACAAGGAAATCGAATACGTAACTAATGTGACTACCTCGGCTATTCTAGATTCATCTGGGCAATGGACTTTGGGGCAACTCCCATTTGCTGATGAAGTTGTCATCCGTCAAATCACGTATTCTAGTTCAAATGCGATCAAACCTATTTTCAGCATATGGTCGAATCTTGGAAATAATGGGATTTTAGCGTCCGTTTGTGCCTGTCCGGGATTTACGAGCAACCCAGGTACTCGGATTCAATTACGTAATCCACCGCAGACACAAACCACTTTTCAAATGATGTCGGGTACGGCCATAGCCACAAGTTCAAGTGGAGATTTCGTGGCCATTAATATGGATTTCATAAAATATCGCACGAAGTAAATACAGATGTTCGCATTGAAGAAGATAAATGACGAAGTTGTGAGGGAAGTTCCCATCCAGAAGCTCGACTTGAGACCGGTCAAAGGAGCCGCACTCTTTCCAGTGCTCGATGCAAACATATTCCTTTGTGCCAGAAAAAAGAGTGGAAAAACATCAGCGGTATTCAAAATTCTGAAGCGTTGTGCTGGCCCACGAACCAAAATCATGGTATTTTGTAGTACAGTGCACAAGGATGAAAGCTGGAACACTATCCGCTTATGGGCGCAGCAACGATGTATCCCATTCGTAGCCTACACATCGTTGATCGACGACAATGGAAACAACTTACTTGCCGATCTGATTGATGGTTTGCAAAAAGAAAAAGACGAAAAAGAAGGGAAGGAGGGAAAAGAAGGACAGGAGGAAATAGACCTATTGCTCGAAGAGCCAGATGAGCCAGAAGAAGAAGTCGCTCGTAGTAAGTATCGTACGCCCGAATGGATTTTCGTGTTTGATGATTTGGCAGATGAACTGAGAAAGCCTATCGTGGCAACATTCCTGAGAAAGAATCGCCATTTTCTCGCAAAGACTATCATCTCCAGTCAGTACATCAACGATATCTATCCCGCAGCGAGAAAGCAACTGGACTACGTGATTTTATTCAAAGGGCATCAACAGAAAAAAATAGACGAAATAGGCAAAGATGTTGATATCGGCGTTCCAAAAGATGAGTTGTGGGACTTATACAAATTTGCCACTGAAGAGCCCTATTCGTTCCTATATTGTGATGTTCGTGGTGGCACATTTCGCAGAAACTTTAACGAGCTCATCGAAATTCAGGAATAATTATTTTTCATAAAAATT
>JARLHW010000316.1 GCA_031292075.1 Desulfosporosinus sp. | reverse complement strand
TCATTGCTGTCCCATAACTACTATTTGAACTATCATTAAACGTGTAAATTACCGAAGTAGGTGTTAAGGCTAAGAGTTGATTGACTCCATTGGTTGCGCCCGTTACAGTCGTACCCGCTCCGTAGGTCACAGTGTTGTCCGGGTTTACTGTCATAACTTTAAACGAACCACTGAGGTAAACCAAAGAGGTTGTAGATGTCAATGCCACAGCCATAGAAAAGTTTAGTCCGTTTCGCCCACCACTGACTGTCGATTGGGCCAATGCCGCCGGGGTTACTGGCATTTATAGGTTCGCCTCCTTTAGTAGATTAGGCCACCGCATCTCATTCGTACCAAAGCGATGTCCAGATTGACTAATTCATTCTCGATGTTGTTCATTCGCGCGGCGGTAACCGCTGTCCCGGCTTGCGAAGGATTATCGTTGAGGGTCAATGTCACGTTTCCGGGAACAGTCCCGGTAGCTGAAAACTGTCCGGGGTTAGCCGATATTCGGTCGGCCCAAACGGTCGGAGTATATGCCAAAGGTAACACCTCCCAGTTAGTTGTACCATCCAAGTCCACATATCTCGAAGCCTTGGCCACAGTAAGTGTACTCTTGGATTATTCCGTTGAGCATGTTGTAGAGGCCCAGTTCGTTGCCCTCCATACGGTTCGGGTCTTGGTATGAAAAGGGAAGATCATAAGTCCACGTTATAACTGGCGCGATCCATGCTTCCACCGGCGCTACTTCGTAGCAGTTATAAAGGGCTAGTATATTGCCCTCAATCCGGTTGAGGGAATCATAAAAATCCAGATAACTTCCGTCTGAACGATTGACTATTGTCACCATGTCTATGTCATAGCCACAGATTTGCAAGAGCGCCGCGATAGCGACGCAATTGCTTTCAATCCTGTTCCAGTCGGTATAATTAAAATAATTTTGTGGAGTCCAATTCGTGACTGGAGTTATCCATGCCATGCACCCTTACCCCCTTAGTTGTTCGACATGGTTAGTTGGCCTATGGCGAACGTAAGGACGTTTCCTGAAACAATGGTTTGTGAGGTGTTCAGCGCCCCATAGCCGAGCAAATTCCCATTCGTAGCCGCGTCAAACCAACCAAAATACGTCACAGTTCCTTGTGAGCCTGTGGCTTGTGGAAAACTAACCGATATCCCATTATTGGTTGATCCAACTGTAGGTGCAGGAAAGTCTGTAGTGTTGGATGTCACAGCTACGCGAGCATATCCGTTTCCGACAGGCTCCGTAAAATTCCAGTAAGGTACTGAGCCTTTTGTCTGACTTGGGGTGGTTGTTGAAACAGCGAGATAGACAGTACCAAGAGCAGAGAAGGCTGTGTTGTTAAAAAGGAGTCCTATCAATCCATTATCGACGTAATAAGTGAATGGCATTTCTAAATCCTCCTTCCGATATTTAGTTAGTTACGCCAAATTAGGCCGCAAATGTTAAGGCTCTGGCCGACAATAAGTTGTGCCTGTGCATCGGTCATTGGGGTCGCGCAAGTCGAGCCACTACTTGAGATAGCGCTCGTAGAGCCGACTGAGCCGGATGCGTGTACGATTAGAATTAAACCGCTATTTGACAAGTTACTCGTAGAAATGATTGAACCAACTCCGACCAAGACGATAGTTGATCCGCTACTTGAGAAGGTGCTCGCAGAACCAGTTGAACCGGATGCCTCAAGGATTAGTAGGTGTCCTGTACATGAAACGCCGCTCGTAGAGCCAATGGAACCCGCCACGTTCACGATCAGCTTCGATCCGCTACTTGTGATGCTACTTGCCGAGCCGATTGAACCTGTTGCGTTTACAACAACAGCTGTTATAACACCCAAGAGGTTACTCGTAGAACTGATAGAACCCGCCACGTTTACGATCAGCGCGGAGCCGCTACTTGTGATGTTACTCGTAGAGCCGATAGAACCTGAAACATTAACTCTCAGGGTTAAGCCAGTATCCGAAACGCCACTCGTAGAGCCAACAGAACCTCCCACATTTACGATCAGCGTGGAGCCGCTACATGCTGTGTCACTTGTTGATCCAAATGAACCCATAGCGTAAGCGATCAGCACTAAACCAATATCTTCTGTGTCACTTGTAGAATCGATGGAACCCGAAACATTTACTGTCAGCGTTAAGCCGCTACTCGAAACAATACTAAATGCTTCAAGGATACCGGAGGCGTAAACTGGCCCTCCACCTTTAAGGCCAGCCCTTTCCATTCAGCGTTCCTGAAAGTGTACCGCCAAATCTAAATTCTTGACGGATAACTTTGGCTTGCTTCGTGTCTGTGGCATACTGGCTGTCCCAGTAAATGACATTACCACACTCCAAGCTGGGGTCGAGCCAGCTTTCCACTTCATACAAATACACGTTGCCGCACTCCGTCGCATACCAGTTGAGGACGTTTGCCGCCATCGCCGCAGTTGTAATAAGTGGGTTATCAATATCTACTTCATTCGTCGGTTGATTCCCTGAGATATTCAGGACGGATTGTGCAGAATTACTTGATACTGCATTGCCGGTAATCGTGATCGTCGCGTTCCCGGAACCACTAAGGACTAAATAGGCCGCGTCTGTGTAATATGCGGCACAGACTAGCGTGCCATCTGTCACCGAGGCGACACAAGTTGACGCACTGGCTGAGGTGGTATATTTAACCCACAGACTGCTCTCGCCATCTACCGGGACTGTTCCAGCGTAGATTGTGCCTGGACTATCAGCGACGGTGCTGGTATAGATGTTAAGCGTGAAGTAGTTGTAGGGGTCTTGGATCGCCACCGCAGGGTAGGTTTCCTGCATACTCAGGGACAATTCTTCGATAAAGGGCATCGTGTTTAAAGGTTGCTGGCTTTGGGACTGTCGAATGTGCAGAACATTGTACCTGTCCACGTATAGAACGCTCATCCCGGCCTGTGCGATATACATTAAAGCATCGTGGTGACTCATCGCCGAAAGCACTCCGGTTGTGCTGATGCTCAGCAACGCATCATCAATTTGATAACTGACATTCAAAGTTGCCTGAACCTGAAAGTCGGCGATCACAGCCACAGCCATATCGTAAAGGGTTATTGCATCCCCGTTGAACGTATAGGTGTAAAATGTTGTGCCATCCATAAGGTCGAGCACATCGCGAGCATAAAGTGTGGAGGATAAATAGTTGGAATCATTTCGCCAGTTATACAAATAAAAAGTCCCCATAGGGACTGTTTCAATGGTTCCATTTGGAAGTATGAGGTTAAG
>JARLHW010000315.1 GCA_031292075.1 Desulfosporosinus sp. | reverse complement strand
CAGCAGGTCCACGTCCAGTTTGACACAACTGTGCATAGATTTGCAAGGCTTTTTGATGAATTTTGGCCGGATGAAATCCGTATGTTTTTGGGTATGGGTTATCCTAGTTTCCAAGGCCTACCATTAAGTGCATAGGTCCTGTAAAACCCTTGTGGTCGAATGGTTTCAGGAATTATATATCGTCTAGGGAATGGTCGCTACTTCCACAAATAGGGAAATGTAGTGGCGCGTCCTTTTGATACTTCCTGTAACCCTTGTGTACCAAGGGTTACAGTTTTTTAACTGTCAAACGCCATTGGAAATGTAAGCTAGAGTTTATAGCCAGAGCACGGAGGAAATTGTTGAAGAATAGCGAATAAACAATAATAGGGGAAAAATAAAAGAGCGGAGCTCACATGCATTGGTATTCCATCAGACAGACTGGAATGCAGCTATGGGAAGTTGAGTGATTTGAGGAGATAATAGTGAATGGTTATAGCGTGAAAAATGAAATGACAAATGTCCCTTGGCAGCTAGCATCTGTAAGCAAATCCGACAGGGAGACACTCAATGGACACCGGGGTGCTGTGATATGGTTCACAGGGTTATCAGGATCAGGAAAATCAACCTTGTCTAATGCATTAGACAAACGTTTGTACGATTTAGGTATTCGAACATTCCTACTCGACGGAGATAATATCCGACAAGGCTTGAATAAAGATTTGGGCTTCAGTAATACAGAAAGAACGGAGAACATCCGGCGCGTTGCCGAAGTTGCTAAACTCCTTCTGGAGACGGGCATGATTGTTATCGTTGCTTTTATTTCCCCGTATCAGCGCGATCGGCAGTTGGCACAAGAAGTTATAGGAATGGAGAATTTCCTGGAGATCTTTGTTCAGTGTTCTTTGGAGGAATGCGAGCGACGTGATCCCAAGGGTTTGTATATTAAAGCTCGTCGGGGAGAGATTCCACATTTTACAGGAATAACGGACCCCTATGAAAGCCCGGAAAACCCGGAGATCATCGTTAGAACAGAGGAAGAACGTGCTGAGGTAGCAACGGAACGGATCTTAGGGGAACTAAGGGACAGAAATTTAATCTAGCTTGTCCGGTAGACATAGCTATTTTAGTGGTGCAAATTAGGAGCAGCGCCTGAGCTCAAGTAGGTGAAGTCAGATGTCTTTGTGAGGACAGGAGGAATAGTAACTGTGTTTTTCGGATTGCGTTTCAAGGACAAGAAAACTGTTAAAGAACTTCGGAAAAACCAGAACCTAACCGCTAAGGAGCTAGCAGACAAGCTTAGATTAGACACAGCGGACATCCTAAAGATTGATGATCTGAGGTTGAGAGATATAGGAGAACCACTAAAAACAAAACTTACGCCCATTCTTAGAGGCGATTATATGGACAATATGAAATGGATATAGATGTATGTGATATACGAAACGTAGCAACGCAAAAATCTCCGAATTATTGCTGCATGAAGACGTCGGTTTACATTAATCATGATTCCCATTATAATTATGGCGAGGTTTGAGCAGAACTATAATTAGCGATAAGAAATCCTGGAAAGGTGCTGGAGTCTATGAACAATACATCTAATTTATTTAAAAGCTTGTCAAATATTATCCACGTAGTCACGGGAGGCAAAGCAAAGCTGGATTCACCGTCTGATAGCATCAGCACTAGTGAACTCCAACCTGAAGAGCAATCCGGAGGTCAAAACGGAGATCTAATTGGAAACATTAGCACCGTAATAGATAACACTAAAGCGCTAGAACGGCTGGCAGCCCAGCAGCAACTGGAAGATCAAACTCAGATTAATACTGGGGCGAAGGCCTTCAATAATCAAGAATACGATTTGGCAATTGTTCATTATAAGCAGGCCATTGCGATTAACCCGAGTGATGGAAGCATTTACAATAACATCGGAAATGTATATCTGAGAGGAAAGGAAGATGCTGCGACAGCTTTACAGTATTATATTGAAGCTACGAAGATCCAGCCCTCCTTTAACTACGGTTGGATTAACCTAGCTCTTTGTCAAAGAGAGTTAGGAGATCTCCCAGGCGCCAAGACAACGATTTCTAATGGGCTAAATGCCCTTAATGATGAGGATGCCCTATATTCGGTATTGGTTCAATTACAATCTGAATTGAATTAGGACGTAAGTGGGGACGGTACGATGCAAGAGGAAATTCAAGTCAAGAATGCAACCAAGAACCGTCCCCCGTCCCCCTTCCAATTTTAGATGAAAGGAATATGGGAAATTCTATGATTGATAGGACAAATGCAGAAGATATAGTTAAGAATCTTGTCGAGTTGCTGCCCTTGTTCCAAGCTAAGGTGATTAAGCCGGTGTTACAGGTTGAAAAGCACTCCATGAGTCCGCTCCAGTTCCATGTTATAAAAGTGATTAATGAAAAAAAGAGTATTAATATGACAGATTTGGCCAACGAAATGATGATTTCGAAACCACAGCTTACACCGATAATCGATAAGCTTCTATTAAAAGCCTACTTAGTCCGAGAGAATGCCAAAGAAGACCGCCGAATTATTAATATTTCCTTAACCGAATTAGGAAAAGAAATCTATAAACAGAGAACGGAACATATCAGTAAAATGATCGCGGAAAGAATTAGTACTTTGCCGCCTGAGAATCAGAAAGAATTAAATGATGCCATCATTACGATGATCAATGTCATAGCCCAGCTTTCTTGAATTAAAGATTGGTGAAATTCTCCAAGAGAGTGACAGTGTGTAGTTTCTAATTACTGAAAGAATAGTTTGTGAAAAACAATATTCCTTAAATAGATATAGACAATCGTGTAAATGCATAGTAATATGTGAATAGTTAACACCTGTTAACTATTCACATATTATTATGTTTAGGATTAGTTATTAGATTTGTAGCGCGGCTATAAATTGAGGCAGATGATTTAGTACATTACCGGAGGAGAGATGATTCAACATGCTAAAACCAAAACATAGAGGACCTATTGCCGTGGGGATTCTTATCATGATGAGCTTATATCTAACAGGCTGCGGGGCCAAAGCGGCCGTTACGCCACAGCAGCAATTGAGTGTCAAGACAGTCAAAGTGGCCTTAGCGGATCTCCCTGCCGGTGAAGCCTATTTAGGCAGCATCACTCCCTACGTGCAGACGGTCGTTTCTTCTTCCCTTTCCGGCATCATCGCCACTCTCAATGTGAGGGTCGGAGATAAGATTCAAGCTGGACAAAGTCTGGCCAGTCTCAATACCGACCTGCTCCAAGCCCAGAAAAACCAAGCGGTGGCTAATGCAGAGGTGGCAGCGAGCCAGCAGGGTGCAACCTCAGAGAGTACGCAAAATAGCTTAAGTCAAGCGAAAGCAGCCCTCGAAACGGCAGAGACCAATCTTGCCAATGCTCAGACAGGAGCAGCTTCTACGGTCGATGCCAATCAGACCGCTTCAGCTACCCAGGTAAGTCAGGTTGCCAGCGCTGTAGCAGCGGCCCAGAAAGCCTTGGTGACGGCCAAGGCGCAGTTGCAAAATGCCACTGTCAACGCTCAAAATGACATAACTCAGAAACAAAGCGGGCTGGCCTCCGCTCAAGCAAATCTGACTGCCGCCCAGCAACAGCAGGCGGCTGCCATTGCAGCCGACCAGGACAACGCTTTGAAAGCCCAAGATGCCATAAGCACGGCGGAATCACAACTTGCCGTGGCAAAGCAAAACAGCCACTCACTGACAGCTCCTGCTTTATTAGCAGCCCAAAGCGCCTATGATCAAGCTTCTATCGCTTACCAGGGGGTCTTGAGTAAGTTGAAAACAGACCAAGCCAGCGGGGCCGTTACGACTGCTCAAGCTGCCTATGATGCAGCTGAGAGTGCGCTGCAGGCCAGTCAAAGCTCTCAAACTGTGGTCACTGCCCAAGCGCAAGTTGCTCAGGCGCAGCAAACTTTGGACTCCGCGCTGACGAATCAGACCAGTGTGACGACTCAAAGCCAGTCCACGCAGAATGCCACCCAAACCACGGCTTCGAATAGCATCGCCGCAGCCAAAGCCGCTTTGCAGCAAGCGCAGGTTAATTATGAAAGCCTGCTCACCAATCCGCTCTTGAAAGTTAATGCAGCCCAATTGGATGCCTCCCAGGCCGGGGTTGAAGTGATCGGAGCTCAGATCAATCAAGGTGAAATCGATTCCCCGATCAGCGGCTATGTAGTAGCAATCAATGCTCAGCCCGGGCAAGCAGTGGGACCTCAAGGCGGGTTTATTACGATAGCATCAATGGATCCGTTAACAGCAACCGTGGATATTCCGGAGACAAGTATTGCCAGCATTAAAATGGGTATGCCAATGGACGTCACGGTACCCGCTGTTTCCGAAACCCTGCCGGGAGTTGTGAGCGCCATACACCCCCAACCCGATGGCACCAATAAAAAATATTCGATCGAAATTACCCTGCAGAAGGGTCAGGCAACCCTTTTGCCGAGCATGAGAGCGGAAGCGCAGGCGGTCAGCCAGGGAGCGAAAGGGATCGTTATCCCGGCAGACAGCGTCTTAACAATGCAGAGTGGGGCCCTGTCCGTCTTTGTGCTCAAAGATGGGATTGCTCATTCAGTGGTTGTGAAAGTAGGGGCTATGTCCGGCTCAGTATATGAGATTACCAGTGGCTTGAATGTCGACGACCAACTCGTCGTGCAGGGGCAGAATCTTCTATCGGATGGAGATAAAGTCAAGGTTATCAGCTAGGACAAAACTCGAGGTTCGAAAATCGAAGATCGGAGATCGAGATTTGTGGTTCGAAGTTCGGGGGTTGTCGTTAATGATTCGCGATTCGGACATCAGACTACGAACCTCGAACCTTGAGTTGGGAGTTTCGGAAGTGAATGAAAGTAAACGTAAAGGCGGACGGAAACGTTGAAAATTGCAGATAGTTCAATTAAAAGGCCAGTGACTATTACCATGATCATGCTGGCAATCGTTTTGATCGGGGCCATCTCGATGGTGAGCCTTCCTTTAGACCTTCTTCCTAAACTAGACTTGCCGATAGCCTCCGTCGTAACGACTCTGCCTGGGGCCTCACCTTCGGAGGTTGAGCAGCAGCTGACCAAACCCATTGAGAATGCACTACAAACCTTATCAGGTGTTTCAGAGATTGATTCTACCTCGATGCAAAATGCCAGTCAGATCGTGGTGCAATTTAACTTTGGTGTGGACTTGTCTCAGCAGATCGAAAGTATGCGGAGCATTATTAACAGAATGTCTAGTCAGCTCCCCACAGACGCTACCAGTCCGATCGTGCAGCAGTTCGACCCGAATAGCATGCCGATTATGACGGTCACTCTGTCCGGCGCGAATAAATCCATCTCCGAGCTGTCAGATATGGCACAGAACATTGTTCAACCTCCCCTCCAGCAGGTCACAGGAGTGGGTACGGTGAATCTGATCGGTAATTTGACCCGGCAGATCAACGTGGAAGTTGATCCCTCGAAATTAACATATTATGGCTTGTCCATTCAGCAAATCGTGCAAGCGATCGGAGCGGATAATGCCACCGCCGACGTGGGGCAGGTGAATAAAGCCAGCCAACTCGTTTCACTCAAAGTCAAAGGACAGTTCACGTCCGTCAACGATTTATTAGCAGTGCCTATTTTGATAGGGAACAAGGCAATCACCGTAGGGGACGTGGCCAAACTGGTGGACGGCAACAAGGATATTAATCTTGTGGCTACGTTAGATTCTCAACCGGCCGTCGGCTTGAGCATTATCCAGACGAGCGATGGCAACACGGTCAGGGTTTCCGATGCCGTTCGCACGGAATTACAGCAACTAACTAAACAACTTCCGGCAGGAGTTAAGCTGACAATTGTCAGTGATTCAGCTCAATCCATTCGAGATACGGTTAAATTAGTGTCAGAACACACCTTATTGGGTTTTCTGCTCGGCATGTTGATTATGCTCTGTATCCTGCGCAGCGTCAGGACGACGGTAGTCATTGCGGTCGCGATACCTATTTCGGTTCTAGCCACCTTCATCCTGATGTATCTGGATAATCTCTCGATTAACCTGATTACCTTAGGTAGTCTAGCCATCGCTTTAGGCTCTCTGGTAGATTTCTCGGTCGTGGTTTTGGAGAGTATTTTCCGAGCCAGGCAGAGCGGCTTAGATCCCAAAGAAGCTGCAAGCCTAGGGACGGCTGAAGTAGGGACTGCCGTCTTTGTTGCAGCTTTGGCCCAGATTTGTGTGTTTGGTCCCTCTCTCCTCACCGGCGGGATAGCAGGGCAAATCTTTGGGCCCATGGCCGTAACCGTGACCTTTTCGCATATTATTGCTTTGTTGGTCGCGTTAACTCTAACTCCCATGATGGCCTCCAAACTCTTGAAAGGTGAGAGGTTTACAAAAGAAGAGACGATTCCTGGCGTGAATGCTCCGTTTCGTCTCTGGGCGCCTTATGATTGGTTTGGCAAAGGGATGCATAAACTAACCAATGCGTATACGAAGGTTCTCCGATGGGGGCTTAACCACCGAAAGACGATTGTTGCCGCCTCTCTAATCATGTTTGTAGCGGTTTTGCCCCTTCTCCCTCTGCTGGGAACAGAGCTCTTGACGGCCATCAACACAAATCAAATCAATGTTTCAATCACCATGCCCAGCGGTACTAATCTTACCGAGACGACCCAAACCATAGAAATGCTTGAACAACGTATTAAAGCTCATCAGGGTAACTCCACTTCGATCTATGCCCAGATCGGGGGCGCATCGACCGGCTTAGGACAAAGTTCCTCCAACAATTTGGCAAGCTTAATAGTCACAATCAATAATCAGGGAAAAACACCGATCGACCAAATCGCTCAGGGCATGCAAAGTTATATGCAGGATATACCGGGCACTAAAATTATTGCCAGTGCGGCCAGTGCTATCCGCGGGCAATCTACGGGGCAAGTGCAGGTGCTTGTGCAGGGGCCGGATTTAAATACCTTGACCTTGCTCAGTAATGAAGTGACCCATATCATGACTTCGATTCCACAGCTTAGCTACGTGGATAATCAAATGGCGGCGGGTCTGCCCAGCTACCAGCTCAGTATCAGCCATAGTGCCTTAGTTCAATATGGCCTGACGGAACAGCAGGTCATTGCCTCCTTGCGGACGGCCTTTCAAGGGACAACAGCTTCGACCTTCTACCAGGGGGATAACCAATATGATATTGTCGTTAGGTTCCCGCAAACTTATTCCCGCGATGTTACGAAGATCCTGCAAACCAACGTTTCCAGCAGCACGGGAGCCTTAGTTCCCCTGGCAGAAATGGCCAGCCTCACGTTGGCACAGGACCCAACTACAGTCATGCACGTAGCCGGTACCCGGAGTGTTTATGTGCAAGCTGCCGTCACTGACATTTCAACGGGACAAGCGCAAACTCTTGTACAGCAGAAGCTGGATGCACTGAAGATTCCCGCAGGCTATCATGTAAGTTTCGGGACCTCTGCTAAGTTCATGACCGACGCCTTTTCGGCCTTAGGTATAGGGATTCTGGTTTCCATTGTCTTGGTCTATATGGTCATGGCGAGTTTGTTTGAATCCCTGTTAACCCCCTTTGTTATCATGTTCTCCCTGCCGCCAACATTTGTCGGGGCGATTCTCGGCTTATTCCTGACGCATAAAACAATCAACATGAACTCACTGATGGGGATCATTATGCTGATCGGCTTAGTCACGAATAACGCGATCGTGCTGGTTGACTATACGAACCAGCTGAAGGAAAAAGGCCTGAGCTTAAGTGAGGCTTTAGTCCATGCCGGCGCGGTTCGCTTGCGTCCGATTCTCTTAACGACGGTGACGAACGTTCTGGCGATGTTGCCCATCCTGGTCATCGGAGGATCCGGTTCGGAAGGCGTAGCCTCTATGGCAGCGGTAATCACCTTCGGGCTCTCCTTATCGACCCTGGTCACGCTCGTGCTGGTTCCGGTCATGTATGTCAATATGGACACTTTCCTGAAGAAACGCAAGACCAAGCAACAGCAGGCACCCTTAGCAGGAGAGGGAGGAGTTTCGGTTTAAACTATACCGTGTTCACTTGGAATTATTTGGAGGGGAAATTCGTGAATAACCTCGATCTACCGAGACGCAGCCGAAGTTTTTTCTTAAAATAATTATTAAGAAGAGGATGTGCTGGGATGGAAAGTGAGAAATTTCAAGAGTTTATGGCAGACCAGTTTGCTAAAATGTTCAAAGAGTTTGAAGGGTTAAGAGGAGAGTTTCAAGGCTTAAGAGGAGAGTTTCAGGGCTTAAAGAGTGATGTGACTGAGTTGGAAGTGAAACTGACCGAGCAAATTCAAGAGGTTAAAGCTAGTCAAGCGAGTATGCAAAATAAGTTTGATCAGCAGATCTCTGCCCTACATGATTTTAGAATTAGTCAAGATCAGGCAAACCAGGATAGTAAAGAAGCTCATACTATTTTTGAAACAAAGATTGAGGAGTTGCAATTTGAGGCTAGAATCACCGATCAGAAGCTAGAGGAGATTGCCGAGGATGTGTCCTACTTGGCGAAAAAATCCTTTCGACAAGAGAGACAGCTGAGCAAGCTCAATAAGTGAAATTATAAACCATTGGCTGCTACTTCTTTGAACCAATTTTTGCAGAAAAAAACCTTGCAGAAATTGGTTCATGATTGCTATAATAAGCATAGCTATTAATGCAAGTAAATGATTACATGCACAGTGACTTAGGCAATAACATGGGAAAGGAGGGGGATAGCAGCATGACTGAAAAACCACTGGGCAATGAGTGTGCGGCGACAAGGCAACGCTTGATGGCTGTGGCCCTGGAGGAATTTCTACAATCTGGCTATAAAGGGACAAGCACGAGAGCCATCACGGAGAGGGCCGGCGTCAATGAAGTAACGCTATTTCGACACTTTGGCAGTAAACAAGGACTCCTGAAGGCGGCAGCGCTTAATGCTGTTGAACAACCACGGGTACCGAAAGATATCGAGTATTACTTGAAGTTATCACTGCGTGAAGGGTTAACTCAACTTATCTCAGACTATGCTGAGCAATTAACCAAGGTGAGTGATTTGTTTACCTTAGGGCTGGCTGAATCCTTTGCTCACCCTGAAATAGCGGAAGTTCTGAAGACTCTCATGTGGGAACTCAGGAGTCGGCTGATCGAGTATTTCCAACGCTTAGTGACTCAACATCAATTGCAAGCGCTTGATTTTCCGGTGCTGGCACATATTGTGCTTTCGGCGTTTTATGCTGTCTCCGTGATCCGTCGGCGTGCTCCCCAGGATGTCACTACGCATCTTACGGATGAAAGGATCCTGCAGTCCTTGGTGGAGATGATTGTCTCTACCTACGGTACAGTGCCCTGTTAATTAGCTTTTTCGGACCATCATTAAACATAAGAGAGAATAGAAACGTTGGGAGAGAGGGAAGTTACTGTGGCTAAAAAAAGGGCAAAGGGTATTATTACGATCCTCATTATTGCGGCCCTGGTTGTTGGAGGGGGCGGCGGCTGGTATCTCTACGAACAAATGAACTATATTTCCACGGACAATGCCAGTGTCCAAGGCTCGGATCTTAAAGGGTCAATTATCCCCCTGGCGTCACCGGGGGACGGAACGCTTAAGTCTTGGCAGGTCAAAACAGGGATGACCGTCAATCAAGGGGCTGTTTTAGGTCAGGTGGTAGAGTTGGCCGATACGCTGGATCTACGAGCGCCCATTACCGGCACGATCGTCGAAAATGACGGAGTTAACGGTCAGGTCGCGGTGCCGGGCCAGGAACTCGGGTATATTGTCAACTTGAGTAACTTACAAGTCGTGGCTAATATCGATGAGACGTTAATTAATGAAGTTCAGGTTGGCAAACAGGTAGACATCAGTGTGACGGCGTATTCCAATGTGAATTTCACAGGAACCGTCAACAGAATCGGGAGTGCTTCCGCTGTGGTGGTCAACGGTTTGGCCAATACGAACCTCAGCAGTATTTTTGATAAGGTCGTACAGCGAGTTCCGATCTATATAACCCTTAACGGGATGCAAGGTAAACACTTGGTACCTGGTTTATCCGCTACTGTGAAAATCCATAAACACTAAAGCCAAGGAAAGAAATAATGAGTCGAAGCTGGCGTAGATATAGAGGACACAAAATAGACGGGCAGACTGATTTTCTTGAATGGGCTCAGGCTAAGACGAATTCAGAGGATGGAGGGAAACAATGTGGCAGAAGCCGATTCCAAAAAAAAGAAACTACCGCGAGCGCTGATCGGAGGAATAGTGGTTCTCCTCTTAGCGGTCGGCTCAGGTTATTATCTCTATATGATGAGGTATGTCTCAACCGATGATGCCCAGATCAGTATAGCTGAGGGAAATAGCGTACCCATAACGGTCGCCTTGCCCGGCCGCTTAAGCAGCTGGAAGGTCAATCTTAACGATGATGTCAACCAAGGCCAGATCATCGGCACGGAATCAAACCAGTCGGTCTTGTCGCTGAATCCCTTGCTGGTGCCGGAGATTCAAAATGACCAACTCATGGCCGGGAGACTGATCGAAATGGAAAACATTCGTGCTCCGATCAGTGGCAGAGTGATGCAGACCAATGCCGCAGACGGGCAAGGGGTCCAACCGGGACAAGTTTTGGCGGTCGTCGCCAATGCCAATCAACTCCAGATTACGGCCAATATTCAGGAGACCGACATCAGTAAAATCCGAGTAGGACAGCTGGTCGATCTGGACCTGGACGGCCTTCCCGGTCAGCAATTGCACGGGGTCGTCAGCCGAATCGATGATGTCACTGAATCTGTTTTTTCAATTGTGCCTAATGTCACAGCAGCGTCAGGTTCCTACACCAATGTTGAGCAGAGGATTCCGGTCATCATTGAAATTACGGATAAAAATCTAGCCAAGAAAACTCTGGTTCCTGGGATGAGTGCCCATGTTCAGATTCATGTCCAGTAGACAGAGACTAAAGACCGACGTCACCGACAACATAGGAAAGGAGGAAGCAGCTTGAAGTTTGAAGAACACTTCGGGATCAGTGGTTTAGCCCTGATCGGTGTTATCTTAGGTGTTTTTATGGCGGTCTTGGATTCCAGCGTTGTGAATGTAGCCATTCCTAAGATGATGGTGGTGTATGCTACGGACCAAACTACCATTGAATGGGTTGTTACAGCCTATAGTCTGACCGTCGGGATGTTCACTCCCATCAGTGGTTATTTAGGTGACCGTTTTGGCGCAAAGCGCATGTATGTTTGGGCCTTGGTAATCTTTGTTCTCGGCTCGGGCTTATGCGGCGCTGCCTGGAGTGATTCATCGTTAATTGTCTTTAGAGTACTCCAAGCCTTGGGCGGAGCCTTATTGATTCCGATTAGTATGACCATTCTTTTCAGCTTGTCTAAACCAGAAAAACGAGGACTGCTTATGGGAATTTGGGGCATCGCCATTATGGTTGCCCCGGCCTTTGGCCCGACCTTAAGCGGCTACATTGTGCAAAATCTTAACTTTCGCTTGATATTCTACCTCAATGTTCCAATTGGGATTATTAATATTTTTATCGCGCAAACATATATTCCGGAGCTGCAGGCGAAGGCGGCGGGCAAATTTGACTTACCTGGTTTCGTAACCTGTGTTGTCGGTTTCTTCTGCCTTCTCTACGGGCTATCTGACGCGCCAACCAGTGGTTGGTTATCGCTGAAGATCATTTCACTGCTCTTTGCTGCGATAGTTTTTCTTTCCCTCTTTGTAGTATTCGAGTTAACCTCAGATAACCCAATGGTTGAGTTACGTCTTTTTAAAATTCGTCCTTTTCTGGTTTCTAACCTGGCAGTTAGCTTTTTAATGATGGCCATGATGGGCTGGCTTTTTCTCCTGCCGGTCTTCTTACAAAATGGTCTTGGGTTTAGTCCCCTGCAGACGGGGCTTTTGTACCTCCCGCCCTCGCTGGTGACTGCAGCACTGATGCCGGTCAGCGGGGCCTTGTTTGATAAGTTGGGTGCCAGGCCGATAGGCATAGTTGGCTTTTCGGTCATGCTGGCAGCCGCGATACTTTTAGTTAATCTAAATTTCAACTGGACAGTCTCGGCTATCATAGCAGTTTTGGTGGTCAGGGCAGTAGGCATGGGCCTAACGATGATGCCCCTAAGAACGGCTGGGATGAACGCTGTTCCCCCGCCGCTTGTGAATCGAGCGTCTGCGCTGCAGAACACCATGAGTAACGTAGCAGGTTCGTTGGGCGTAGCTCTTTTTGGAACCGTCGATCAGACCCATACTAATCTAAGCCTTGCAACTTATACGCAGCAGGTAAGTGTCCAATCGCTGCAAAAAATCTCAGCTTATGGACTGCATCCTTCCGTCTATGGTATTACAAATTCAGCTGATATGTCACGGTTAATGTCCGTGCTTGGAAAGTTAGCCTTTCAAAATGGGATACGAGAGTCCTTCATAGTCGCCGTGATCGTGACCGTTACTGCCTTAATCTCGTCACTTTTTGTCGGAAAAAAACAGAAGCACGTCGCTTCTAAAGAACAACATGCAGTAGCCTTCGAATGATAATTTAGAGAGGGGAGAGTGGATAGATATGATGCTTGCCAGGAAAAAAGTTGGGGCTTGGCTGGCCGTAGGTACGCTGGGTTTATCAATTCTAACAGGGTGCGGAACCCAAAGTACTGTGGCTGAGGCCACCAAGGTCAATGTCATGCAGGTTAAGAAAAGCAGTATGCCGGTTGGGGATACCTTTCTCGGAACAGTGTCTCCTTTTGTTCAGACCAGTATTGCACCGGCGATCTCGGGAATTTTACAGGAGGTTAAGACACGGGTAGGGGATAAAGTCGAAAAGGGCCAACTGCTCGCCACGCTTAATCTCGACCAACTCCAAGCTCAAAAAGATCAGGCAACGGCCGGAATCCAAAGTGCGCAAGCTGCCAAAGATTCAGCCGGACAAACCACCAATATTAAGCAGCAGAACGCCTTGGCCGCTCTCCAGACCGGTGAAGCCGGGTTGAGCAGTGCCCAGACGGCGGCTCAAAATGCCCAAGCGACAGCTCAGAAAGCCTTAGATAGCGCCAACGCAAATTACAGTAGTGCCCAAACAGCCTATGCCTCGACAATTGCTAATGCGCAAAAAGCCGTTGCCACAGCCCAGGCCCAAGTGACGAAGGCCCAGAGCGGGACGACCAACGGGGTCAGCCAAGCGCAGAGCGCAGTGACGGCGGCGCAAGCCCAACTTCAGGCGGCTCAAAGTAAAATAGCAGCTTCGATATCTGTCGCTCAGCAAAATGTGACCAAGGCGCAAGATGCCATGACGACCGCGCAGACCCAGTTAACCAGGGCACAGCAGATGGCTCATTCGACGAATGATCCAGCCCTGCTGGCAGCTCAAGCGGCCTGTGATGCGGCAGCGATCGGTTATCAGAATGCTCAGGGAGCTTTGCAGGTCGCCCAGGCCGATAAAAGTGTGGATGTTGCTCAAGCAGCCGTTGATTCGGCGCAAAGTGCCCTGCAAACTGCCCAGAGCGGCAATGATGTAACGGTGGCTCAAGCCGCTCTCAATCAAGCACAGCAGGCGCTCCAAGCTGCTAACGATAGCAAAGTGGTTCAAGTGGCCCAGTCAGCAGTAGAACAAGCGAAAAACGCTTTGGCTACAGCTGTGAGCCAGGGAGAAGCAGGAATCAACACGGCTCAGGCTCAACTAGGCCAGGCCCAGACTGCTTACCAGACCTCTCTGACAGATCCGAGCTTGGTGATCAGTGATGCTCAAGTTCAGGCTGCCCAAGCCTCTGCCCAGGTGGTTCAGGCCAATATCGACAAAGGTCAGATCACAGCACCGATCGGGGGGTATGTAGTGGCAGTCAATGCCCAGGTCGGCCAGGCCGTCGGACCCCAGGGCGGATTTATTGTCATCTCTTCCATGGATCCTTTGATGGTCACGGTCGATGTGCCGGAGTCAAGTATCGCGACGATTCAAAAGGGGATGCCGATGGATGTCTATGTAACATCGACTAAAGCTCGAGTGGAAGGAACTGTGAACGCCATTCATCAGTCGCTCGATGCAGCCAATACGGCAGCCGATAATGGGAACACCAACTATCCTGTCGATATCACCCTGAGTAAGCCGGATCAAACAATTCTTTCCGGCATGCGGGTGGAAGCCTATGCCATCGACCACAGCCGTGAGGCGATCCTCATTCCCGCGAGCAGTGTTGTGGACCAACAGGGGGATAAAGCCGATGTGTTTGTCGTCACCAACGGTACGGCTAAACGTGTGGCGGTTAAACTCGGGGGTTTAACCAATACCTCATCTGTGGACGGAGCCGACAATATCGTCTTGAGCGGTTTGAATGATGGAGACAAATTGGTGGTTCAAGGACAGAACCACTTGAATGACGGCGATAAAGTTAATCTAGCAAGTTAATTGCCCGGCAAAACCAGAGATCCCTCGCATCCCAATTGCAGGGATCTCTGGTTTTGGTATCAAACTTATTTGTTAAGAGCTTCACATAATCTTAAGATTTTCCTCACGATTTAAAGAATAGTCAATGCTATACTCAAACTAAGTACTGAAGCAACCGGGATTAATAGGCCTGATTTAGTAACCGCTGGAGCTTGTGTTTTAGGCAAAGTTTGAAAAGCTAAAAAAATTATTGGGAGGAATAATCTAATGCGTTTGGGTAATGTAACAAGGAGTATAACAGCCAGCCTAATGGTACTTTCTATGCTGTGCTTGAGTCCGGCGATGGCGCTGGCAGGATCCACAATAACAACGACTGATGCCAATTCTCAATTATTAAACGGCTTGGTGTTTGCGACCAGCACTGATTCAACAATCATTGCTGGGGAAGTCAGTACAGTCAATGTCCTACTCTATGACAAAAATAATCTACCTTTTTCGGGGAATCTGACCGCAGATCTAACAGCGCCGGATGGGACCGTAAAGATTTATTCAGTCAGTGGAAATAATGGTACTTACACCGTGACGGGCCTTAACCCCTTGTCAGCAGGTAGTTATACCTTAACAGTGCGAGAGAACTTTAATGAGTATGGTAAGGTATATACAGCTACGGGCATAATCACGGTGCTTAGTTCTGTAGCAACAGCCACAGGGAATTTAGTCCTGAATAACAGCAGCTTGATTAAAGTTAAGTTGGCCGATAGTAACGGTAATCCATTGGCCAGCAAGGATATTACAGTCGATGCTTCGGCGGTGGCTGCAGGCAACCAGAATTTAACCACCCTATCTGACGGAACCTGTAGCTTCTCGATCACCCCAACGCAGATGGGTACCGTCTATTTTCAACACGGCGGTTTGGTTGTGGGTTCTCTCGAAGTAGCAGGTGGAGCAGGAGCAACTGTCAAAACTTCCGGTGCCTTGGTTCTCAACGCGCCAAGTTTAGTAACCGGCACCTTGCTCGGTTCCGACGGCAATCCGTTAACTAAGACTACCGTGACCCTTGACGAATCAGGAATTGCTGGGTCCACCCAGACTTACACAACGCTCAATGATGGAACCTTTAGTGTCGCGATGACTCCGGCTCGACTGGGAACAGTCAACTTCCTCTACGGCGGAGATATTGTCGGAAGTATGGCTGTGCAGCCGACCTACGTCGCTAATCCCCGCATCGGAGCGAGCACCTCTGACAATCCGAGCATGTCCGTGGCTGTCGCTCAAAAAGGCTGGACCAGCGCCCAAAATGTCATCCTCACCAGACAAGATGTCTTGGTGGATGCCATGACGGCCATCCCCTTGTCCAAAAAACTCGATGCTCCGATTTTAATGACCGAGTCCAATAGCTTATCGGACGCCGTGCTCACCGAGATTCAAAGTTTAAAAGCTACGAATATCTATATCATCGGGGGTGTCGGAGCTGTCAGTACAGCAGTAGAAAATCAGTTAACCAGTCAGGGACTGGACATTACCAGGCTGAGCGGCACAGATCGCTATGACACCGCCGCTCAGATCGCTAAATTGGTTGGTCCTGCCCCTGCTGCTTATCTGGCCTACGGCTATGGTGAGCCGGATGCGATCGTGGGTAGTGTCTTTGCTGCAGAACAAGGGTATCCCGTACTCTTGACCGACAGCTCCAGCCTGCCGGCTTCAACTCAAACCTATTTATCCGGAGCGGGCACCAAAGAACTATTGATTCTCGGCGGCGAAGGAGTAGTAACTCCGGCGCTGGCAACCTCCTTAGCTAATAACTATTCTGTGACTCGTTTGGGCGGCAGTGATCGCTATTATACAGAGCAAGCGGTTTGCGAGAATTATTTTGGAGCGAAGCCGGTCAGTGATCAATACCCCGTTTTCTTCGCCTCGTCTTCAGTTTCTCCCAATGACGTCAGTGGCGGCACCCCGGATGCCTCAGCTCTCTTGGCGGGAGCTCTGGCCGCTAAACAAAATGGCTTATTAATGGTTGTACCCAACAACACGTTGCCCGATGGGGTCAACAACTTCCTTCTATATAATAAAGTGTATATTCCCCAAAGTACGGTCGTGGGGAATGTGAATGCTGTTAGTGGAGCTTTGGAGACTCAGCTGGAAGCGGTCTTGAGTCGGTAAGGTGATTTGGCAAAGTTGCTAAAAAGTAAGAATGCTCATGGCTCTGAAAGAGTCATGAGCATTCTCTGTAGTGCCAGCAGGCTTGGTAGAGTCAGGCGAAATGAGTAGGAACCGTCGAAAAATTTTGCATCCTATGCTGATATTGGAATTAATTCTGTCGGCCAGGCAGGAAATTGTGAATTAATGTTGAATTAGCATTAAGATAAGATAAGATAAGAAAAGATAAGATGTAAGAATACCCGACAGAATTGTGCGCTTGCACGATATTTCACATAACCTTAAGGGCGAGGGAGATCAAGACAGGCGTATAGCCAGAAGGAGTGATTTTGTTCGGAAGTTTGCCTAGCTTGACTTAAATTTGAGGAGGGTACTAGATGAAAAAACATAAGAAATTAGCAGGTATGATGACGGCTACGTTAGCGTGTTCGATGCTGATAGCGCAGCCGCTTTTGGCGTTGGGGGCAACGGCATCCCCAACCGCAGTGCCTACAGTGGCACCCATTAACGCTTTACAGAGACTCTCAGGGCAAGATCGCTACGAGACGGCGGCGAAGATCGCCGAGCAGGGCTGGACAACGAGTTCCGACTCTGCTATCTTGGCGGCCGGTATGGATGCTAACTTGGTGGATGCCCTGACAGCGGCACCCTTAGCCAAGGCGATGAACGCCCCGATCCTTCTGACTCAGGGGGATAGCTTAAACTCCTTTGCCAAGGCAGAACTCCAACGTCTCGGAGTCAAGAAAGTCTATGTGACGAGCGGAGCAGGCGTGATCCAGTCGGCCGTGACCGATCAACTCAGCACGATGGGCATTACCGTAATCCCTCTTGGTGGAAGTGATCGTTTTGCGACTGCGGTCAATATCGCTCAAACCTTAGCTTCAGTGGCGCCTATTTTACAGTTGGTAGTAGCGACTGCTTACAGTAACGCTGACGCTCTTTCCGTGGCGGGAATTGCTGCAGCTCAGGGTATGCCGATATTGTTAACGGACGTGAACTCACTTCCACCTGCTACGGCGGCTTATATTAATAGTCTCAGCGGAATTACCCATAGTTATGTTGTCGGTGGTTCCGGAGTGGTCAGCGATGCCATAGCAAGTGCGCTGCCCCATGCTCAGCGGGCCGGAGGAGTGGATCGCTTTGACACGAATCGTCAGATCCTAAAACTGTTTGCTCCGCGACTGGACTATGGACAAGTCTACGTGGCGAACGGGCAGGATGCTCACTTGGTTGATGCCCTGGCGGTAGCACCGTTAGCGGCTGAGACTCGTTCGCCGGTCATCATGAGTGATCAACAGGTCCCAGCTGATACGTTGACCTATGTTAAAGCTAACCTTCTCCCGAAGACAATCACTGCTCTGGGCGGGGAAAGTGTACTACCGTCGGCTAGTCTGAGCGGCTTGAATTCCGCGCTGGTCTATGCCAATGCCGGAGACACTGAAGGCTCAACGGATTCGACCAAACTGGCTACGTTGACGGACAGTGTGGATGTAACGGGAGATAATGTCACGGTCCAGAACGCAGTGGTTCCCTATAGCCTTTATGTGACGGGCAACAAGGTCAATTTGACGAATCTCCAGGTAACGGGTACGATCTTCCTCGACCCCGGTGCCAGCGGCGTGGCGACTCTGACGAACGTGAAAGCCGCCAACATTGTCGTTATGTCGGGATCTGCGGACGGCGTTCACTTAGTTAACGTGACTTCAGATACTTTGATCGTAAATAGCAAGAGCGACGTAAACGTAGAATCTTCAGGTACGACCGTGGTAAGTAACACGTATATTGTGGCGGATCCAACCATCACGGTGGATTCGGGTGATCTGGGATATATCACCATAGAACCGGATGGGTCAGTAACCCTGCATGGAGTATTCACTCACCCCGTGACAGTCGAGGGATCAGCTGTGATCAATGCAGCACCGGGAGCGGTCATTCCTCAACTCATAATTGCCCAAGGACCGGCGAATGCGCAAGTGACTTTAAACGGGAGTTTCGCAGCGGTTGAAGTTGACTCTCAAGCCAATGTGGTGCTCGGGGACAATGCCGTTGTCGCCGGCATGACGATGAACGTCCCAGCGAATGTGCAAGTACCTCCCACGGCCAGTATCACAACCTTGACCAATACCGGAAGCACTCCGGCTACTGTTAGTGGCGGAGGTACGGTTAACGGTCAAACGACGACTTCGACTCCTTCTACTCCTTCTACTCCATCCACGCCTGTAGTCAGTGGTGGCGGTGGAGGAGGCGGTGGCGGCGGAAGTTCAACACCGTCAACGCCGTCAGTAGCGCAAATCTCATCCTTTGCTATTCTCAACGGTTCGAACACTGTTGGTACACCTAGCGGGTCTACGGTTGATCTTTCTGGAATGACCAACGCGCAACGGATTACAGCGCTTTCGGTCACAGCCAGTCCGGCAAATAGTACCTTAGAGCTAACCGGACTCACCTCCACGACGGGTTCGATGACGTTTACAGACAAAACGTTCTCATTATCCGGCCCAATTACGATGACAGATCTCCTTGGAGCCGCTATTCAAGGCGGAGACGTCAGCTTAGGATCACTCCGTTCTTTGTTTGGCTCCTCGGTAACGTTTAATGGTACTCTCTCCAGTACAGGATATACCTCTACTAATGTTAGTCTGACACTCAATTTGGGAACAACAGGCAGTACTTTAAATACTCAATGGGCTACCACGACGACCGATTCGACCACTCACATTATTACAGCGACCATTAATCCGACTCAAGGAAATACTTTAGCCAGTCAAGTCGGAATTACTAATGTGCTCCTCTCAGTGGCCGGTGCCATTCCGGTGTCAGTCAGTACAACCAATGCTCCGGGATCATTTGTGGATCCGCTTACCGGGAAAACTAGTATTCAAGCGTCCATCGCCACCTTGGTAGGTGCCGGCTCCTGGGGAAGCGTTACCCTGGGCCAACTTGTAAACCATTCAATGTACTTTAAGGATCAAAATACCAATACTTGGACGATAAACTTTATCTAGTTTTTAACTGAAGCTGAAAAAAGGTAAGAACAAGGAGCCGACTGCTGCTAGCGGTCGGCTCCTTATTCATTGCAGCCGGTAGTTTATTTCACAGGCGAAAAATAGTCGGCAAAGCTTTTTAAGACAGCAGCAGCAAAAACCCTGTACCCCTTGTCGTTAGGCTCGCTATTATTGGACAATAAATCGGTAAGTTGAGCGGGATCTTGAATAAAGCTAGTCCAGGCATCAATAACAGGCAGCTGATATTTTTGGGCCAAATTTAGAGTAACTCCCCGATAAGGGAAATACCGGTTATTTTCCGGAATATCTCTAACCGGGGGTTCCGCGACTAAGAAAATGTCTGCCCGAGGATTTTTAGCTTTAAGTTCCACCAGGAGCTGTTCATATTTCTTCTTAAATTCAGTGAGCTTGATCGTTCTGCAGTCATTTCGGCCTAAGCAGATGACAATCAAGTCATTGTCCTGTTTTGCTGTCGGCACGTCGTTTAAAGCATCGTTAATCGTGCCTTCGGCGCTAGTCTGCAGCTGCCATTGCAGGGTACCGGGATATTGAGCGTGTAAATCCTTAGACACCAGAGCGAACCAACTGTCTAAGTCCTGGTTCGAGGCCCCGCGGCTGAAGGCGATCGAATCTCCCAGTATAAGGGCCTTGACTGTCGTGGGCCCCAGAAGTTTGGTCAATCCCTGAGTAGGGACAGTGACAGGCTGGCCGGTCTGAGAACTCGTGATGAGTGCGGAATTTGCCAGCGGAGTCAGGTTAGCTGGGGCGGCAGCGGTGGTCTTACGATAGGAAGACGGAGGTATAGGGCCTCGATTGGTTGCCCAAAAGTAGACCAAAAAAACCAGTGCCGCAAGCAACGCCCCTAAAATAACGGATAGTTCAATTCTGGCTGGTTTATCTAGCAACGATGTTCCTCCTAAAATAAGTACTGGTGAGTTTTCTGTATAATGTTGTATTCGACATTTAACCATATATTTCCCTTCTTGGATACCTTAGTAGAATAATTATTTTGTGGCTAATTCCAGAGTAATTACAATTTCTTTTAAAGAAATTAAAGGAAAAATTAAAATTACCTCGAAATATATAAAGTCTAACAAGTTTAAGGAACGGATTTGGGAGGTTGACATGGACGAGGAGATAGAACTGCGCCAGTATTGGGACGTGCTGTGCAAACATTGGATGATCGTGGTGGCGCTGCCCCTAATCGCAGCCCTAACCAGTGGCATTGTTAGTTATTACATGATTAAACCGGTTTATCAAGCCTCTACCACACTGATTGTGGGCAAGAAAGCTGCGGAGGAAGGTCAGGCCGCAACCCAAATGCTCGATAATAACGTCCTGCTGGCGAATCAGCAACTAGCCAAAACCTATGCCACGATTGCCCAAAGTCGGACCGTCGAACAAGCTGTGATCAAGGACCTAAACCTGCCTATGACAGTCGGGGAGCTTGATGGTCTAATCACCATCGATCAAGTAAAAACGACGGAAATTTTGGAAATCATGGTCACCAATACGAATCCTGACTTGGCCGCTTCGATTGCCAACACCATGGCTCAAGAATTTTCTAAAGCCGTGATCGAGATAAAAAAAGTGGACAGTGTCAGCATTGTCGATACAGCCGTGACCCCGGACAAGCCGGTGAAACCGAATAAAACCCTGAATATCCTGATTGCCTTGGTCGTGGGTTTGATGGCTGCGGTTGGCGTCGTCTTCTTGTTGGAATATTTGGATGATACCCTGAAAACCTCCGCTGATGTTGAAAAGGTGCTGGGAATTCCGGTCTTGGGCGTTATTCCAAGCTATGAAGATGGAAAACAAGGGTAAGAGGGGAAGAGAGTGCTTGGCCTATTCATTAATTACTTTAGAAAAATCAAAATCTCCGATCTCGGAGGCTTACCGTACGCTCAGGACGAACGTTCAGTTTACGGGTGTGGACTCTGAAACCAGGATAATCATGATCACAAGCGCCGGACCTAGGGAGGGCAAGTCGACCACGGTCGCCAACCTGGCGGTAAGCATGGCCCAAACTGGAAAATCCGTGCTCGTGATTGATGCCGACCTGCGCAATCCTACTCAGCATAAAATTTTTGGGTTAAATAATGCCGAAGGGTTATCCGTGGCCTTGGTTCTGGATCAGGACTACCTGGATTTTGTCAAGGAAACCGCTGTACCCGGCGTCATGGTGCTCACAGGAGGTCCCATTCCTCCCAATCCGGCTGAGCTTGTCGGCTCGAAACGAATGAAGCGTTTGATCGAGGCCGTCAGTCAGAAGTATGACATCGTCCTATTCGATACCCCGCCGGTTATTGCTGTGACCGATGGCGCTATTCTTGCCCAGGAAGTCGATGGAGTCATCTTGGTCTTGGCTTCCAACGAAGTTAACAAAGATTATGCCCTCCGAGCTAAAGAACAGTTGGATAAAGTCGGAGCTAAGATCCTCGGAGCCGTGCTCAACAAAGCGGATCTGAAAACCAGTGAATATTATTATTACTACTACTATCACGGCTCGGACAGTTCACCTAAGAAGAGAAAGTCTAAGCGCCATAAGAAAGCTGACTAAAATAAGGAATCCCTTCCGCTCACCACGGAAGGGATTCCTTATTTTAGTCAGAAAAACTCATTATAAATGGGCAAACCCTTCGCTCACTTGTTGCTGCGCTTTTTTACCCATCGCACGTGCGGCATATAAGTTAGAGGGGCTTAAGGAAGAAATTCCATTTAAGACTACGTCCATCGATTGCTTGGCTAAATCAATTCCCGCCAAAAACTCTTGGTAGGAGGAGTTCAGGTTCTCTTCCGTCGGCGGGTTCGCTCGCACAAAGTCTTCAGCCGAGGAGAAGGCCGCCTGAGACTGAGCTATACTCGCTCTGTAAGCGAAGATAGACATTTTTTTGCCTTGTAACGCCAAGGTATTGGCCTTGACAGTCTGCATCGTCTGCAGGGTTTTCTGACAAGTATCAGACATTAATTGTTTGTACTCCCCGGCAGAAGCGGCGCTTGAGGTTGCAGAAGGAGGAGCTGAATTCAATTGGGATCCGGAAGCTGCAGAAGGACCGGGGGATGAGGAGGATACCGGAGCTGCCGAGAAGCCGGGGAAGCTAAGGGGAGCGGAAAATTCAGAGTTAAGGGCAAGTGGGCCGGTAGTGGCTGAAGAAGCTGAGGCCGGAAACGTCGGGTCGGGTGAAACGCTAGGATTTGTTCCCCCCTTAGAACTTGGCATGGACGAGTGCGCTGAAGTTGAACCGCTGCCGGATCCTTGGGCTAACTTCAGGGCGTCAGTCTCATACTGAGAGGCCAGCTGCTGCCCTTGATAGATTTGCCAACCTACATAGCCGCCGATTGCTAAAAGAATAACCCCCAGGAAGGCTAAGAAGCGTCGAGGTTTGAGCTTAACGTTTGTCCCCTCCTCTCTCAGTGACAGGTTGTCTTCTTTAAATTGTAGCATTTTTTGCTAAGATAAAAAAGTATTACTTAAATTTGGAAGGATTTGAAAGGTAAGTCGGGCAGGAAAATGCCTAAGAATGTCGAAAAAGTTAGCAATAAAATGCGTATTAAAACGGCTTAATAACCCTAAGACTGTCAAGGGACAAACTATAGGAGTGTTTAGATGATCGATATTCATAGTCACATTCTACCCGGGTTGGATGACGGGTCACAAAGTATAGCCGACACCTTGAGGATGGTGCGTCAGTTGCAAGAGGCAGGCCTTAAGACGATTATTGCCACCCCACACGTTTTTGAAGGCCGGGACTTTTTACACCCTGAGGAAATCCAGGCAGTCACAGAACAGGTACGCCTGCAGGTTGCTGAAGCGGAAATCCGGATTGAGATCCTGCCGGGTGCAGAGAACTATATCTTTCCCGACCTGCCCAAGTGGGCGAAAGACGGGAAGCTCATGACTCTGGGCAACACCGGCAAGTATTTGCTCATAGAACTCCCGCGGTTGGATATTCCCCGCTATACGGAGCAGGTGTTTTTTGAGCTTCAAGTTCTAGGCTTGACACCGATTCTGGCCCATCCGGAACGTTATATAGGGTTGATGGCTGAGCCGGAGCGTTTACTCGCTTGGGTCAACAAGGGGATTCTCCTGCAGCTGGACTTAAGAAGCTTGACCGGCAAATATGGGCCTCAGGTTCAGCACTTTGCTGAACTGCTGCTGGGTAATGACTTGATTCATTTTGTGGGGTCAGATGTCCACCGTGTTTCTCAAACCGAAGCGATCTACGGGGAGGAACTGCGCAGCGTGCAAAGGATTGTCGGCGAGGAAAAGTTCGAGGCAATCACACGCTTCAATCCGCAGAGGATCCTGGCAGGGGAGAGAGTGCAAGGAGGGGAGGAGTATTTTCTGAAGGAGCTCGCTAGGGACAAGAAGGGGAAACGGGGATTCTGGGGTTGGTTGAGACGCTAGAAGATACGCTGTAAAGGGTTGGTCTTTCGTGGGTTGAAGCATCATATATTTTATAGAACATTAAGGAGATTTGTCGATATAAACGAATTAATAGCATATTTGCTCATTAAATGACAAGAAGAGGTGGAAAAATGATAGAAGTAACGCTTCTGTAATAGAGGAAATTCATGACTGAGGGCGAATAAGGTAAGAAAAGAACATCTGTCCTAGGACAATTCTAGGATTGTCCTAGGACCGCAGACTCACACGGTTAGTCTGCGGTCGTTGTATTTGAAGAATTATCTGGATTCAAAGAGGTTTTTGGAGAAGGAAAAGAGGTTTAGGTATGAGACTTATCTTACTTTCGGGTGGATCGGGCAAGCGCCTTTGGCCGTTGTCGAATGATGCCCGCTCGAAGCAGTTTCTGAAAGTCCTGGCAAACGAGCAGGGGGACAGTGAGTCGATGGTGCAGCGGGTTTGGGGTCAGCTGGAAGCCGTGGGCTTAGCCGATGCGGCCGTAGTGGCGACGAGTAAATCTCAAGTGGATATGATCCAAAGTCAGCTGGGTGATTGCGTGGGTCTGGTCGTCGAACCGGAACGCAGGGATACCTATCCGGCGATTGCTTTAGCTGCTGCCTATTTGTTTTCGGTCGAACAGGTTAACCCCAATGAAGTGGTGGCTGTCCTCCCAGTCGATTCGTTTGTGGACGATCGTTTTTTCCAGAGGGTAAAAGAGCTGGAAAACGTCCTGATTACCTCGGAAGCAGACCTGGCACTGGTCGGGGTTACACCCACCTATCCTTCAGAAAAATACGGCTACATAGTACCTGAGACAAAACAGGAGGGTCATGCATTTGTGCAAGTCTCACATTTTCGCGAAAAGCCTAACGAAGAACAAGCTCGCGAACTGATTGCTCAGCAAGCTCTTTGGAATTGCGGCGTGTTCGCCTTTAAACTGAGTTATATCCTGGCTAAACTCAAGGAACTCGGCTTACCTTTGGACTATCTGAAGTTGATTAACAAGTATGCGTCGTTGCCTAAGATCAGCTTTGACTATGAAGTGGTGGAAAAAGCTAAAAGTATCGTGGCGATTCGCTATGATGGGGCATGGAAAGACCTCGGAACTTGGAACACCTTAACGGAGGAAATCGCTGCTTCGGTGAGCGGCAACGGCGTCTTATGTAAGGAATCCTGCGGGACCCATATCATTAATGAATTGGACATTCCGGTGGTTGTGCTCGGCTTGTCCAACGTCGTGGTCGCGGCCAGCGCGGATGGGATCTTAGTGACGGATAAGCAAGCCAGCCCGCGGATCAAGGAGATGGTCAAGGGTTTTACTCAGAGACCGATGTTTGAGGAGCGGCGTTGGGGTTGGTACCGAGTGCTGGATCATACGAAATATGAAAATGGCCAAGAGGTGCTGACCAAACGCATTGGGGTTACAGCGGGTAAGAGCTTGAGTTATCAGATACATTACATGCGCAGTGAAGTTTGGGCGATCACGAATGGCGAGGGTGAGTTTGCCCTTAACGATGTGATCTATGAAATCAAGCCAGGAGATGTCTTACATATTCCGGTCGGTGCAAAACATGGGGTTAAGGCCAGGACGGATCTGGAGTTTATCGAGGTGCAAGCGGGCACTGATTTGGTTGAGGGAGATATCGTGCGGATTTTTATGAGTTGGGATGAAGTAGAGAAGCATTGCAGAACGGCTCGGGTTCCTGGAGCTGATAAGTCGGGCTTGAAGATAGGTTGATTTTTAGGGGAGAAGAGAGAATGCTAAGAGAACAAGGAATTATGGAAACAATTTCAGAGTTAGTAGATATTGTTTTGATCGCATTTGGCTTCTCGCTAGCTATTGAGGTATATCGAATCAAGGAGATCTTGATTCGAATATGGCCAGAACATTTCGTGATTTTCTTAATCTATCTAATAACTTGGCTCATCGCTAGTAATGCCTTTAAAGTTTATCAATCCCGTCGTTTCATGTCTGCCAAGCGTGAATTAAGAGAAATGGTTAAAGCTCACTTCTGTTCCATTACCTTGAGCATACTCCTCATCGATCTTTACAATCCTAACTTGTTACGCAATCGTTTCTTCTTTTATTTTGGGGCTTTTGCTGTAGGTTTAACCATGGGTGTTCATATCATAACTCGAATGCTGCTCCAAGCTTGGCGGAAAATGGGACGTAATAGACGTTATGTTCTGATTCTGGGGAGTGGCTCTGCAGCAGAGTTATATCTGCAGAAAGTAAAGAAGAACCCTCAATTGGGTTATAAAGTTATTGGCTACATAGCCCCTACAAAAAATGGTCTTAAAATTCCGTACTTAGGGGATTACACGAATCTCGAATCGATCATTCAGATGAATATCATAGATTTAACCGTTGTCACTGCACTTATTACCGAAAAGGGTGTTCAAGAATCAATCGAGATCCTTGGCGTTATGGGGAAAAGTGTCGCTGTTTTGCTCGATGATATCGTAGAGAAAGTCGCTCGCAGCAGGCCGGTTGATTTTGGAGGACTGTCAATGGTTATGTATGACAGCTACCCGAGGCGTCCGTGGCAGGAAGTGGGCAAGCGGTGTATGGATATTATTCTCTCTGGTTTTGGCCTTATTGTACTTAGTCCTTTATTGTTAGCAGTTGGGTTAATTATAAAACTTACGTCCAAGGGACCTGTCATTTTCGCTCAAGAACGGATTGGTTTAAATGGTCGGGCGTTTAGGATATATAAGTTTCGTTCTATGGTTGTCAATGCGGAGGAGCTCAAGAAATGCTTAGCTCATTTAAATGAAGTAAGTGGACCGGTATTTAAGATTGTCAATGATCCTAGAGTGACCGCTGTAGGAAGGTTTATTCGAAAAACTAGTATTGATGAACTTCCCCAATTATTCAATGTATTGAGAGGCGATATGAGTTTAGTTGGTCCGCGGCCACCACTTCCACAAGAGGTTAATTTGTACGACTCGAAGCATCGGAAAAGGTTGGCGGTGCGGCCCGGGATTACGTGTATTTGGCAGGTTAGTGGGCGCAATGAAGTGGGTTTTGAGGAGTGGATGGAGATGGATGCCGATTATGTGGATCGGTGGTCGTTGTGGCTGGATATGGAGATATTGGCTAGGACGGTGCCGGTGGTGTTGTGGAGAAGAGGGGCGAGTTAGCTCGTAGTCGACTATTTAATGATATATAAATCATGGAGTATTTAGATAGCGGGTGTAATATTAATGAACAAAATTGCAGTAATTGGCTCAGGGTATGTAGGGTTAGTCACTGGGACGTGCCTTGCTGATTTTGGGTTAGAGGTTATATGCGTCGATAATGATAATGTGAAAATTGAACTGTTGAAAAGCGGAAAGATGCCAATCTATGAACCGCAATTAGATGACTTGGTTGAACGAAATGTCTACTACAAAAGGCTTTCCTTTACAACAGATATTAAAAAAGCTGTAGAAGAGAGTAATGTCATCTTCATAGCTGTAGGAACACCACCGATGGACGATGGAGGTGCGGATCTTCAGTATGTCATGCAGGTGGCAGAAAATATAGCAGCGTCAATGAATGGGTATAAGGTCATAGTTGACAAATCAACTGTGCCGATTGGAACAGGGCAGAAAGTTAAAGCGTTAGTTTCGAGTATCTTAAAAGAACGAGGAGTAGATTATCAGTTCGATGTTGTCTCTAATCCAGAGTTTTTAAGAGAAGGCTCAGCTATATACGATTTTACACACCCGGACAGAGTGGTAATTGGCTCTGAATCTGAAATGGCTGCTAAAGTAATGAAAGAAGTATACAGAGTTCTTTATTTGAACGAAACTCCTTTTGTGACCACTAATATTGAAACAGCGGAAATGATAAAATATGCTTCAAATGCCTTTCTGGCAATGAAGATAACCTATATAAATGAGATTGCTAATCTTTGTGAAACAGTGGGTGCGAACGTCAAGCATGTTGCTAAAGCCATGGGAAAGGACGGACGGATTAGTCCGAAATTCTTACATCCAGGCCCGGGTTATGGTGGAAGTTGTTTCCCTAAGGACACAGAGGCTCTGGCAAAAATTGCTAGAGAAAATGGACTGGTTATATCGTTAATCGAAACGACGATTGAAGCAAATGAACGGCAAAAACTTAGAATGGTAGAAAAGATTAGGGAAGCATTTGGAGATACTGCATTTAACGATAAAACATTATCAATCCTTGGTATCACATTTAAGCCAAAGACTGATGATATGAGAGAGGCACCATCGCTGGTAATTCTTACTGAACTTGCCAAGCTGGGAGTTAAGTTGAAGATATTTGATCCGGAGGGTAGAAAAGAAGGTGCCTGGAGGCTGGAACACATCCAGGGGAATATTGAGTTTTGTAATAATGAGTATGATGCCTGTGAAGGTACTGATGGTTTAGTTTTAATTACGGAGTGGCATCAGTTTAGAAACATGGATCTGGATAGACTAAGAGGGATGATGAGAGGTAATTACTTTTTTGATTTAAGGAATGTGTATGAGCGTGAGTTCGTAGAGGATAAGGGATTTAGGTATTTTGGGGTTGGGGTTTAGGGTTAACACTGGGGAGGAAATGTAAGTTGAATAAGGCACTTATCACAGGAATCACTGGGCAAGATGGTTCGTATTTAACAGAGTTTTTATTATATAAGGGGTCAGAGCATAAGATTAAGATGTATTACTCTATCAAAGGTAGGGATGAGGCATCTGCAGAGACAAGAATAGCAAAATCAAGTCCACCATTAAGAATAGATTAGGTTTGGAATAACTGGCACTAGATGTACACGTAGTAACTGCTACCAATTGGAGGGGATATAGTCGTGAAAAAGGCTTTAATTACAGGTATTACTGGACAGGATGGATCTTATTTAGCCGAATTTTTATTAGAAAAGGAATATGTAGTTCATGGCATTACCAGGAGATCTTCTGTTTCTAATACTAAATACATTGATCATCTGATTGCGGCAGGTTTGATTAGTCTCCATAATGGCGATTTAACAGACTCTTCCAGCCTGATTCGTATCATTAAAGAGGTCCAGCCCGATGAAATTTATAATTTAGCAGCACAAAGCCATGTGCAGGTTAGCTTTGATGTACCGGAATATTCTGGCGATGTTGATGCCCTGGGAGTCCTGCGTATTCTGGAAGCGGTACATATTCTTGGGCTGGAAAAGACCTGCCGTATTTATCAGGCATCCACTTCAGAACTCTACGGCAAGGTAGAAGCGTGTCCGCAAGATGAGAACACACCGTTTCATCCGTATAGTCCATATGCTGTGGCCAAACTGTACGGTTTTTGGATGATTAAAGAGTACCGTGAAGCATATGATATGTTTGCCTGCAATGGCATTTTGTTTAACCATGAGTCTGAGCGCCGTGGTGATAATTTCGTAACAAGGAAAATTACACGGGCTGCTGGTCGCATTGTATGTGGTCTTCAGGATCATCTGGAATTGGGCAATTTAGACTCTCTACGTGACTGGGGCTATGCGAAAGATTATGTGGAGTGTATGTGGCTGATGCTTCAACAAGATAAGCCGGACGATTTCGTAATTGCAACTGGTGTTCAGCACACTGTCCGTGAGTTCACTACTCTGGCATTTGCCCATGATGGTATTGAAATCGAGTGGAAGGACGAAGGTCTGGACGAGAAGGGGTATGACAAAGCCACAGGCAAGATAGTTGTCTGCGTGAATCCGCAATGGTTCCGTCCGACTGATGTTGTTAACCTGTGGGGCAATCCGACCAAGGCAAAGACTGTTCTGGGTTGGAATCCACAGAGGATCAGCTATGAGCAGCTGTGTGCAATCATGGCAGAGCATGACCTGCAGCTGGCAAGGAAGGAAGCTGGTTTGAAATAAATTATTATGAATACAGGTGTAGTACTTTTTGATGTAATCTAATCGTTAATGAGCGCTTCTTTGCCTATGCCTGTATTCATATAGATTGGGTGGCGAAAATGAAGAGTGTTTTGATATTTGGAATAAGCGGATTTGTTGGCCAATATTTAGCGCAGGAGTTTATGATTAATGGATACTTCGTTTATGGAAGCGATATAAGCAAAAAAAGTGGCTTGCAGGAAGAAGTTCAATTTTATCAGGCGGATTTAATGAATACCAATGAAGTGGAAGAACTCGTTGGGAAGGTCTCGCCAGACATCATTATTAATCTTGCCGCTATCAGCAGTGTTGGAGCTTCCTGGGGAATTCCACAGACTACAATGTCTGTAAATGTAATTGGTGCGTTAAATGTGATGGGAGCAGCAAGAAAGTGCAATCCAATGCCGAAGGTAATGTTCATTGGTTCCAGCGAAGAATATGAGGCATCGGATAAACCGATAGGTGAAGATACTCCGTTGAACGCAAACAATCCATATGGCATCTCCAAAATGGCGCTGGAGAAATTTGCGCAGGTATATCTTGAACGTTATGGGATGGAGATTTACTGTGTCAGACCGTTTAACCACACAGGCATTGGGCAGAGAGATTCCTTTGTTTTGCCTAGCTTTTGTAAGCAGGTTGCGGAAATTGATAAGTCTGGAAAACCAGGCGTGATTAAGGTTGGTAACCTGGAGGCAGAGCGCGATTTCAGTAATGTGAAGGACATAGTCAGAGCATATCGGACGATTGTGGAAAGTGATGATTGTACCAAAGTGTTCAATGTGGGATCAGGGGAAGCATATAGTCTGTTTGAACTTTTAGATTACATCGTTTCGTTGAGCTCGCAACAGATCACAGTCGAGGTAGACCCGGAACGGTTCAGACCTGTTGATACACCGACAATTTGCTGTGATTATAGTTATATCAAAGCAGAGCTTGGTTGGGAACCGGAGAAGAGTATTTTTGAAACGCTAAAGGAAATGTTTGAGTATTATGTTCGAATCGTTTGATTGGAATGAAGTGTGGGATACGGAGGTTATGCATGTCAAAAATTAAATTTTTAAATACACAAGTAGATAATGTGACAATGAATGAGGCAATCCATATTATTGATGGGCTTGTTAAGAAGAAAGGTCAGTCATATGTTGTGACACCGAATCTGGATCACATTGTTATGATAGAAGATAATTCATGTTTCAAAGAAATATATGATAATGCATCGCTCGTTTTGACTGATGGCCAGCCACTCATTTGGATATCAAAACTGAAAGGCATCCCCATCGTAGAGAAGGTTTCTGGTTCTGATTTGTTTCCGCAGGTATGTGAAATGGCGGCCCGCCGTGGTTATACAGTCTATATTTTAGGTGCTGCGGATAGAGTAGCTGAGAAAGCAGCTCAAAATTTGACCGATAGATTTAAGGGGCTACAAGTGGTTGGTACATACTCGCCAAGTTTCGGATTCGAAAATAAGCCAGAAGAAGTCGATAAGATTATAAAGCGGATAACATCTTTAAAGCCTGACATTTTAGCAGTATCATTAGGCTCTCCTAAAGGGGAGAACTTCATATATCACTATAGAGAACGGTTAAATGTACCCGTAAGCATGTCGATTGGCGCCGCAGTTGATTTTGAAGCAGGAAATGTGCAACGGGCACCAAAATGGATGTCTATATGTGGATTAGAATGGTTGTACCGGACAATGAGAGAACCGAAAAGGCTTGCTAAAAGATATTGGCATGACCTACATGCGATAATTCCTATCATCATAAAATATTAGAAATGGTGAAAATCGGTTTTATAAATGCGAATCTGAAGATGTCATAATCAGGAGAAAGAGAAAATGAATATTTTATTTGTTGCAAATTTAGTGCCGTATCCTCTTGATGGAGGTGGAAAAATAAAGACATTTACGACAATCCAAGCGTTGAGTAAAAAGAATACTGTGGATTTGGTTTGCTTTTACGAGAAAGAGAATGTTGAAGAAGCAAAAAAAGCATTAAAGCAATACTGCTGTAATATTGTATTGCTCCCGATAAAAGTGACGACTAGTGAAAACTATAAATATATTCTTAAGAAGGCAATAAAAAGCCTTTTCTCTTCATATTCTTTAAGCGTCTATAAGTATCATAATGACGAGATGAAGTCAGAAATACAAAAGCTGGTAAGAGAAAACGAGTATGGATTGGTGTATTTCAATATTCTGCAGGTCTACAGTTACAAAAAGGATATTGTAACGCTAAAGCCTAATATGAAATTCCTTTTGGATACGCAGAATTGTGAAACCCAGATTTTCAGAAGATATGAGAAGGAGAGTAGTAATCTCCTGAAAAAGATATATTTAAAATTAGAGTGTCATAAATTGAAAAAGTTTGAGGCGTGGGCCATCCATGATACTGACTCTGTTATTGTGCTATCTAATGCCGACAAAAAGCAATTGGAAGAGCTTGACGGCCTTGCATTGGATTGTGTGATTATCCCTATCGGGGTAAATGAGCCATCCAACAAAAAGAAGATTAAGGACAAAAGCAATGTTACAAATATTCTGTTTTTAGGAACCTTGACGTGGGTACCTAATAACAAGGGAATGATTTGGTTTCTTAAAAATGTTATGCCACTCTTGCAGGAAAAGAAAGAAAATATCCATCTGTACATTGTTGGTAAAAATCCGAGTTCTCAGTTACTATCCATAGCTGAACAATATAGGAATGTGACTATAACAGGATACGTGGAATCTGTGGACCATTGGTATGACAAGTGTGATTTCATGATTGTTCCTCTGTTTATAGGTAGCGGACAAAGAGTGAAAATTATTGAGGCTTTTTCACGGGGAATGCCGGTTCTGTCAACAAGTATAGGGGCTGAAGGGCTTAATTATACGGATGGGGTTGATATTATGATTGCAGATACAGCAGAAGCTTTTTCTGAAAAAATCACCACTATATCAGAGCCTGATATCTGTAATACATTATCGATGAACAGTAGAAAGCTGTATAATAAGTATTATTCTGTTGAGGCAGTCTCCAGACAGATTAATGCTGTAGTAGATTCTTTGCGGACAGAGTGATATTGTTCTATTGGGACTGACGTTACTTGACTGCGAATAAGACCGAATTGAAAAGAGATAAACTATGCAAAACTGCAATCCCCGAATAGCTATAATATTGCTAAATTATTGCAACTATCAAGATACACTTCAATGTGTTGATAGTCTGAAAAAAATAAATTACGACAACTATTATGTATTGATTGTTGACAATGCTTCTGATAATCAATCCATGAGTGTTCTGCAAAAAATAGAAAACGACAGAATTACTGTAGTCAGTAGTGGAAAAAACGGCGGATTCGCTTATGGCAATAATTATGCGATTGATATAGCTTCTAAGCGTGGATATGATTTCGTATTATTGCTAAATAATGATACTCTAGTAGATGCGGATTTTTTGAATAAACTAGTAGCAGCTAATGTAGATGTAGCATGTGATATGAAAGTAGGCATGCTTACTTCAAGAATAATGTTTTATCCGGATACAGAAAAGGTCTGGTATGCTGGTGGGAAAGTGGATTGGAATAATTTGAGGGCGATACAAGAAGGCTATAACTATGAGCATTCAGATCACCATTCGAAAAATAAAACAGTAACTTTCGCATCGGGCTGTTGCATGTTGATTTCAAAAGAAGTCATAAAGAACGTCGGAAAATTGCCGGAAGACTACTTTATGTATTATGAGGATTTAGACTATTGTGTCCAGGTGACGGATGCTGGGTATGGCATTTTATATGTAACTGATTCAATTATGTATCATTGCGTAAGTAGTTCCAGCGGTGGTCAGGAATCACCTTTTGTTGTAGAGTGGACAGCTCGGTCGAGAAGAAAATTCTTTAGGAAATATAAGCATAAGATGTCTCCGGTGAAAGGGAAAATCGTGTGTTTGAAATGTGAGTGCAGAGCTCTTATTAAGATTTTATTAGGGAAAAACCGTATAAAAAAGATAAATGCATATATCTGGTCTTTCACAGGTTGATTTATGTTGAACGCTTGATTATAGATGGAAGATGGAATCAAAATGAAAATATTATTTATCAGCGGTTATGCGGCGTGGAATAAAGTATCGAAGAAGCAGATGCCTTCACATCACATGTATGGAATAAATGAATGGATTGATCATTATGAGCAGGAAGATGGAAAACTCCACGGTATACTGAAAAAAGACGTTTTTGATGGTGGAGTAGTTGACTTTTATCTATGGAAACCTGGCAAAGAAAATATCTTACGACAGGTGAAGCTATTATTGCACTTAGGTAAAAACTATGATTTAGTATACGATATCCTAAATAGATGCAGTATTTATTTGGGATTTTTTAAGAAGCTTGGGTTGTTCCATACAAAGTTGGTGACAATCATGCACCATCCACCGTACAAATTACAATTAATGATGGCGGATTCAGATGTGTATATTTTCTTCAATGATGATTATAGAAAAATGGCTATTAGTTACTACAAGAAAAAGGAAAACATTTACTTCGTAAATGAATGGTATCCGGATATAAGATGGTATAAAGGTGTTTTAGCATCACTTCAGACATTGGATGTAGATGATGTCTTTTTTGTGGATAATGGCAAATCAAAACGTGACAGAACTGTTTTGATAGATGCAGCAAATGTAGCTCAAATTACAGTGGACTATGCTGGGACAGATCAAGTTGGTGCAGAAAATATTGAAGCGTTTGCGCATCCTTATGAAATAGACTTAAAAGATGATGTTGGAATGGTAGCAAGGCTTAAAACATATAAAGCCATTATTATTCCAGTTATGAAAAATAAAAAAGTGAAAATAGGGCCGTTAGGCATCACCAGTTTTTTGGATTGTATTGCTTTGGGGTTGCCTGTGATTGCCAGTGACAATGTGTGTTTTGCCAGAGAGATTGAAGAAAACGGGTTAGGGCTTACATATAAAAATGGCGAAAAAGATGATTTAGCAAGTAAAATGAGAGTGTTATATAAGGATGGCGAATTTTATAAACAGTGTCGTCTCAATTTAGATAATTATGGTGAAAATCATACTGTATTCAAGTATAGTATGGAATTGCATAAAATCTTTCAAAAAGCTGTTTTGAAAGATTTTAGATAATTGGAGGGGCCTGTCTTTGGAAATAAGGAAAATTAAAAAGGCTAGTTTACAGATAAAGATAATAATATTTTTTTTGTTCGCTTTATATACCATCTTACCCGATTACTTTAGAATCTTCGGTGTAACTTCTCAGGTGGTAGTAGCTTTCTGCATTTTTTTCTTGTACGTAATTAATGGGGGTAATTTCCGAATATCAAAAAGAGGTACAATTTATATTCTACTTTACACAGTGCCAATGATAATAACTTATCTTTATAATGGGGATTTTTTTTACATAATAAAATTTGTACTAGAAAGAGCTTTTTTAATCATGATACTCTATAGTACTATAAAGACACGAGAAGAATTTAATTCGCTAATTGACATATTACTGAAATTTGCAGTATTAGAATCTATTAGTGCATACATTCATTTTGTATTTAACTTTAATGTTTTTTCGATTATATCAAATGCTACTGATCTTTCAACTTTAACTGCAGACACGCAATACCGGTTGGGAATGGTGCGTGTTGAAGGGTCGTTTGGTCACCCTATCACATTTGCGATTTATTTGAGTATTTGCCTGTGGTTATGCTTGTATATGTATAGTCAGTTTTCGAGAGTAAAATATAGAATATACTATGTGATGATGTGCATTGCATTGCTACTGACAATCGAAAGATTACCGCTTATAATTTTTATAGCAAGCCAAATTGTTTATTTATTAATTCAGAATCCAAAAAAACTTAGAAGAATACTAACTAGAGTTGTGGTTCTCATTCCAATTCTGTTACTATTGGTATTTATATTACCTGATCAAGTCATGGAGGTACCAAAGAATATCCTTAATATGGTAACTGGTGTATTTTCAAGTGAAAGTTTAATGGGTATATCAAGTTATAATGACGAGAGTGCATTTTCCTATAGGTCCGCTATGCTTAAAGTCTTGCCAACCCAAATGGAGAATCATTGGCTATTTGGGATAGGAAGTCAATATAATACAAGTTTTTCGTTTTATATTAACAATCATGTTCAACATTCTATTGATAACCAATATTTGTATTATTTTGTTGTTTATGGAATATTTGGTCTAACTGAATCAATACTCTGGGTTATTGGAATTACACTTGTGTCTAAAAGATATTTTAGTGTTAAAAGTACGAAAAAATTTCAATATTATAGTCGTTTTATAATTTTTGTTTATGCGCTGAATTTGTTTTCAGTTGCTGAGATGTATGAATATAAAATAGTTATTGTTTTTATGTCATTATGTTTGATAGACATTCGACTTAATAACATATCAAGCCAAACAGCAACAAACTACAAGCCGTTGCAAGAAGATCAGAGTTAGATTTATAACATAAGTATTTTTTACTGGTAATTTACAAATATGTACCTTTTTTATTTGGTACATGGTTTTAATGCATGAAGGGATAATGCAGATGAAAGAAGTATACATATGCCATCAGTATTTAGATAAGTCTCATTTTGAAGCAATATATAAAGAAGCAGAGAAACATGAATACAAAGTGGTGGATTATATTGTGTTGGGCAAACGACACATCATTAATAAATTTGGAAAAGAAGTTATATATAAGCACCGTGGTATTTCAGCATTCAGAGATTGTCTTTCTTCTTTTGCTAAACTTTTTAAGTTTAAGCGTTTGAAAGGGAAAATACTGATTGTTGGTTTAGCACCATATGACTTCTTGATGAACAAATATGAAAAGGTCTTTAAGAATAATCAGACGCTATATTTTACTTCTTGGCAATATTGGGATGGAACCCAATATCCGCAAGGGAAATTAGAGAATAGGGCTCGTTTTGAAGAAATAGTGAGCACTGCATTTAAGGGAATTGCGTGTGTCTCTTCTGTTACTGAAAATCAAGTGAGGATCTTTAATGTTAATACGGTAATCGTAAATCACTCAATTGATGTAAATTCTTATAAAAAGAAAGCACTGCCGAGTATGTCTAAGACGCGGAAGTATATATTCCTGGGCAGATTCGAAGAGGCGAAAAATATAGAGTATCTATTGAAGTGGCTTAGAAACAATAAAGGAGCCGATGTTACATTCTATTTTGCCGGATCCGGCTCATTACAGAATCAGATAATAGAGGGCGCGAAGGTTGACAGCCGCATCCATTTCCTTGGTATGCTAGCGAAAGAGTCGATTAAAACTCACTTGTGTCAATATGATTTTTTGGTACTCCCCTCAAAAGAAGAGCCATTTGGTATCGTATTGTTAGAGGCACTGGCAGCTGGTGTACCTTGCGTGGTGTCAAATGCATTTGGACCAAATGAAATAATAACCACAGGAGAAACGGGATTTGTATTTGATTTAAAAGAAAGTATACAGGGATTTAGTGATGCAATTTATAGATCATTGGAAATGTCGGGTGAAGAATATAGAATGATGGTGGAGCGGTGTATTTGCGAAAGTGCGAAATATTCACCGGAAGCGATATTCACGCAATGGAAGAAGCTGTTTGAACTCTGCGATTGACAAATGATCTGGGAGGACTAGAATGCAAAAAATAGTATTCGTAATACTACATTATTTGGCGATAGAAGAAACTGTGAATTGTTTTAACTCTATATTATCTAATGTTGATTATGGAAATCACAATATTATAGTGGTAAATAATGGTTCGAAAACACAGGAAGATTCTGCTCGTCTAAAACAGCTTTGTAATGGAGCTGAGATAGCTGAATACATTGAGTTAGCCACAAATATAGGTTTTTCTAAAGGAAACAATGCTGGGTTTGAATTAGCAAAAAGAAAATACAATGCCGATTTTATAGTTCTTCTGAATAATGATACATTAATAAATCAACCGGACTTTTGCCAGGTGATTTGTAAAAAGTACGAACAACATCACTTTGCTGCATTAGGCCCAAAAGTAATTTGTAAGGATGGTTCTACAGACTCGAATCCACAAACTGCAGGAGAGTACATATTATACAAGCAGGTACTTGCAGGCATTATTATTACAATTAAGTACCTATTAACTTTCCTGAATTTAGTTTTTGATGTGCATTCAAAAAATGGTGCAGTACATGAATGTAAACTGCAGACAAGCGGGGATGTGAAGGAATGTAAGCTTCATGGTTGTTGTTTGATATTCTCCAAATTGTATATAGATAAATTTAATGGTTTAAACCCAGACACATTTCTTTATTTGGAGGAAGATATCCTATATGTTAGGTTGAGAAATAACAATTTGCTTCCTTTATTTACACCGGAATTAGAAATATACCATGAAGAGGATGCGGCAACCGATATGGTGGTAACTAGTCCAATTAAAAAGCGGCGCTTTATTTATAAAAATCATATTAAGTCATATAGAGTGTTGATTAAGGAAATAACAAGAAAAGCAATGTTATGAAAAAATCTAAAAGCTTGGTCGTCATTAATGATATCCATCTGTGGAATATGAAAAGTAGCGTTCACCGGACATATTAGAAATACTTAAAAAACACCACGTTTACATAAATATTTGATGGTTGTTATGAAACTAATCAAGTTATTTGATGTGCTTATTACTGAGTTAAGAAAGTAAAATAGTACTTTCGAAAGGAAAGAAGATTATGAAAAATAATGTTTTATGGGTATCTTTAAGAGCACCTTATGATACGGTAGCACATGCAAGTGGTAAAATTCATAATTTCTATTTGAAAAAATTACAAAATAGCAAAAAATTTAATATAAAACTAATTACTTTCTTTAATGATGATGAAGCTGAAAAACTGGATTTTGAAAAGTACGGAATTGATACAATTGCTATAAATGCAACGAGGGTCGAAAACGATATTTCTTTTTTAATAAAAGTGATAAATGTAGCATATCATGTATGTGGAAGAAATAAATACCTTGACTTAATCACAAGAAAATTAAATATGATGGCAATCGAGAAAATCAAACAACTTAAAGTGGAAAATAATTATTACCCAGATGTTATCATTTTGCAATGGACTCAAATAATAACATTGTTACCTACTATGAAAAAAATTTTTCCTAAAACAAAGATAGTGGTAATAGAGGAAGATGTAACCTTTCTTGCAGTTACACGACGTATTGAACTATCAAGTTCAAATGTAAAAAAAATATACCATAAACTTGAAGAAATTAGTGTAAAGCGAATTGAAAGAAAGTGCTTAAGTAATGCTAACTTGGTAATTTTAAATAATAACAAGGATTTGGATTTGATAATAGAAAATGGAATTCAATGTACTAGTTGGGTATGGAGCCCTTATTTCCAAAATATGCTAAATGCTAAGAGAAATCGTTGTAATAAGGACATTGTTTATTATGGGGCCATGAGTCGACCAGAAAACTGGAAGAGTACTATATGGTTTATTGAAAATGTATTGGGCCATATCAAAGATGAAGATGTTCGCCTGTTAATAATCGGAAATAAGCCAAATGAAGAATTACTAAAATATGATGATGGTAAAAAAATTCTTGTTGTTGGATTTGTTGAGAATATAGAACCATATTTTTCGACATCATTATGCCTTGTTGCTCCTTTGGTGCTAGGTGCGGGAATAAAAATCAAAGTTCTCGAAGCGTTAAGTAGCGGAATTCCGGTTTTAACTAATGAAATTGGTATTGAAGGAATACCAGCACAGGACAAAAAAGAATTTTTATTTTGCTCACAACCAGAAGAATATGTCCGGGCAATTAAATTTTTGATTGATAATCAAAAAGAAGCAGACAAGATAGAAATTTGCGCAAAAAAATTTATTAATGAGAATTATAATTGCGAGGCTGATGCAATTGAACTTGCTGATAGAATTTTAAGTCTACTTACGGAGGATAACAATTGAGTATCAGTAAAAGTATTGATAATGAAAAAATTCGTGTAATATACAATATTATCTGGGCGATTATTGCAGTGTTGTCAAACTTTTTGGTTAGTTTTTTTTTGACACCTTATGTCATGAAGAATATGGGTATTGAAGCTTACGGATTTGTCTCCTTATCAACAATATTAATAACTTACATAGATATTATCGCTATTGCATTAAATGCTTATGCAAGTAGATACATATCAATTTATTATCATAAAGGCGAATATGATAAGGCAAATGTTTTTTTTAATTCAATTATTTTCTCTAATATCTTTCTTGCGATAATGGTTTTTATACCTAGTATAGTAATCATTGGATTTCTTGAACATATTATTAATATTTCAGCGCACTTATTAAGCGATGTAAAGCTTTTGTTTTTTCTTGTTTTAATTGATTACTTCATTATTACCTTAAGTACAGCTTTTTCATCAGCAACATTTATAAAAAATCGCCTTAATAAAAGTGAGACTGTCAAAGGAAGTTCTTATATTCTCAGGGGCATTATCTTATTAATTTTATGTCATCTATTTTATCCACATGTGTGGTATATAGCAGTTGCAAGCATAATAACTAGTCTTTATATTCTGTTGACTACTATTTATTTTACTAAAAATCTAACTCCGGAATTAAAGATTAAGACTTCAAAGTATTCGTTAAAGGCTATAAGGGAATTATTATCAGCAGGATTATGGAATTCTTTGAATTCATTAGGAAATGTTTTAAACAATGGACTTGATTTAATTATTACTAATCTTATGTTGTCTGCACAAAGTATGGGCTATGTTTCAGTAGGGGAAAATTTATCTACTATTTTCAACCTTTTGTTAAATGCTATAAGTAATGCATTTAAGCCAAGACAATTAAGTTTCTATGCACTTAATGAGAAAGAAAAACTTATAAATGAACTTAAATTTTCGATGAAATGTAGCGGGATGATAACTGGGCTGGTTTTTGCAGGATTTATTTCTTGTGGTAAATATTTTTTGCAGCTGTGGATCCCAGCTCAGAATATAGATGTTATTTATGTGGTTACTGGAATATGTTTATTTGGAAACCTAATTGTTGGAGTTGTGACTCCCTTATATTATGTATATACACTTACCAAAAAACTCAAACTGCCCAGCATAATTACACTATGTATGGGGGCCCTAAATGTATTATTTATGTTAATTTTTCTAAAATATACAAAATTGGGAGTGTATGCTGTTGTGATTACAACAGCTGCATTAAATTACATGATTCATATTTTTGATGCACCTATATATTCCGCGCACTGTTTAGGGCTTAAGCGAACAACATTTTATCCAGCGATTGTCCGCCATTTTATTTCATGTTTAATTACGACAGCGGTGTTATACATTATTGTTCACTTTTGGCCAGAAGTAACAAACTGGAATGAGCTTGGGTTGCTTGGTATAGTTTGTTTTATTGCTGGTGTTGTAGTTCTGCTAGTTACAGTTTTAAATAACAATGAACGCCAAATACTAATTCGTAAAATCCGAAAGAAATTGCATTCTTAAATAAAAATTAGAAGATCAAATATCAATTTAAGTTAATATTTTGTATAAAGGAAATAATAGTTAGCAATGGGTTTTGCGTTACTTATTTAATTTATCCTAAAAGACTCTATTCATGAAGATCCAATAACTTCCAGATGGGATGACAACAACTATCGAAGACCCGCCTTATGGGATACAACCGAAAAAGGAGGGAGGATTTAGGATTGGCGCGTGAGGTAGTAGTAGCATTGAGAGAAGGGTAACGCCTTCTTAAGTACAAGCAAATTGTACTTCCAATCAAGGTAACTCCCTATTGGAGCAAAGGACCTCTGGGCACTTGGGGACCTCAGAGAAATATAGTACATCGAGACTGATAACGTATCTCTATAAAAAAGGTTAACCCTTGAGTAAACCAAATAGTCAATGGGCGAATATGTTACCAACATTTAAACCCAGGATGATATGGAAAGGCGCAAGGGATATACCCAAGGTCAGAACCGGATTCGAGAAATCCGAACGTCCGGGATCGCAGTGAGGCTGTAGGAAACGTGACTTATTCAAAGAAGTGCGCGCGCCTGATTTCTATCCCGACGCCAAACTAAGGGTACATCATATAGTGGGTGGGAATCCCACTAGAAAAGGTTTAGCCAAACCATTCGATAGCAAGTCTTGGGGGAGCAGCCGTCAAGGCTGAGAATCTTATGGAGGATATTTTAATTACTTCCAGGGTTTTCATACCTACGACATGTTATCGATGGTCTTCTTGGGAACAAGGGAGATCCGGCAGGCTGCCCTAAAGGATAGGTTTGACAAGCTGACAAAGTAAGGATAATCCAATGGTCTGTCAGTAGTCTTACTGACTGGTAGTACTCTGAGGTAGGGAGAGCCTGCTACATGGGGAAGGGGTCAGCGAAAATTGAATCTATTCCAAGGAAACATGGACTGCATACAATGGGAGGATTCGGGCCTTAATACAAAGTCAGGAGATACCCGCCATGAACACGAATCTGGAACGAGTAGCAGCAAAAGCTCAAAAGGAAACGAAACTTAAATTTACTTTACACAATATCTCCAACTCGTCAAATTGTCGGGGTAATACTATCTCATAATCTAGAAGTCATTCAGTAGAAATTAGTTTATCTATAAGGAGAACATTATGAAAGTATTAGTGTTTGGTTCTAACGGTCAGCTGGGTAGAGAGATCACACGACAGTTTCAGTCAAAATATGAGTTGGTGCTGCAGAATATCCCTTCCCTAGACATTACTAACTATCAGTCTGTCGCAGACCTGATCTCTTACACTAGCCCGGCTGTGGTGATTAATGCTGCGGCTTATACCAACGTGGAAAAGGCTGAGGACGATGAGGAGAGCGTCTTTAAAGTAAACGCTCTTGGTGCGCATAATTTAGCGCTAGCTTGCAGAAAGTTCCAGACCAAACTCGTACATATCAGCACGGATTATGTCTTTGATGGCACAACCAATGTAGAATATGAAGAGTTCGATCCCCACAATCCTCTGTCCGTGTATGGGAAGAGTAAATTATGGGGGGAAAAGCTCGTCGAGCAGGTCGGTGGTGAGTATTTCATTCTGCGTACCTCCTGGCTTTACGGAGATGGTCAAAACTTTGTGCGGACGATGTTGAAATTGGCGGAACAGAGAGATCATCTTACTGTGGTGGCTGATCAGTATGGTACCCCGACCTATACCAAAGATTTGGTTTGGGTCATCGAGCGCTTGATGCAGACAGAGTTTTATGGACTCTATCATGCCTCCAATCAGGGAAGCACTACATGGTGCGACTTTGCCCGGAAAATCTTCGTGTTAGCGGGCAAATCCGTGCAGGTTGAGCCCGTCAGTACAGCAGAGTATCCACAAAAAGCCAAACGGCCGCCAAATTCTGTTATGGATAATAAAATGTTGCGACTTAGAGGGTTGGATGTCATGCGCACTTGGGAAGAAGCCCTTCAGGATTATATTGAAAATGAGTGCAGGTAACTGCAAGAATAGATGGGAGCGAGCGGCTTGAAAACTTGGTTGGTGACCGGGGGAGCAGGTTTTATAGGAAGTAATTTTATCAGATACATCTTGGAACAAACTAAGGTGCAGATTGTCAACTTAGATAAGTTAACCTATGCTGGTAATTTGGAATCTTTGGTAAATTTTAATGGCCATCCTCGATACTTCTTCATTCAGGGCGACATAGCCGATCAGACGTTGGTTAAAGGCTTATTACATCAATATCAACCCCAATCGGTGATTAACTTTGCAGCTGAATCTCACGTTGACCGCTCGATTGAAGGCCCAGAGGGTTTTATCCAGACGAATGTTGTGGGGACATTTCATTTGTTGGAAGCAGTACGTGGTTACTGGAATGAGGAACTCAAGAAACAAGACGATGAATTCCGGTTCTTGCATATTTCTACAGATGAAGTTTATGGTTCTTTAGGGAAAACAGGATATTTCACTGAAACGACGCCCTATGCACCTAATTCTCCTTACTCGGCCTCGAAAGCTTCCTCTGATCATCTGGTCAGGGCGTATTTCCATACCTATGGTTTGCCGACCTTAACCTCGAACTGCTCTAATAATTACGGACCCTATCAATTCCCAGAGAAGCTCATTCCTTTGATACTACTCAACGCTTTAGAAGGCAAACCCTTGCCGGTTTATGGTGATGGACAAAACATCCGGGACTGGCTCTATGTTCTCGATCATTGCAGAGCTCTCAAGACGATCCTTAAAGGTGGTAACATCGGTGAAACCTATAATATTGGGGGGAACTATGAAAAAAGTAACCTAGAAGTCGTGCATACGCTCTGCGATCTGCTCGATGAATTGTTACCCCGGTCTGACGGGGAAAGCTATCGGCAGCAAGTCGTCTTTGTTAAGGATAGGCCGGGTCACGATCAACGCTATGCTATTGACTCTACGAAACTTCAGACGACGTTACGTTGGCAACCAGAAGAGACCTTTGCGACGGGCTTAAGGAAAACTGTGCAGTGGTATTTAGAAAACCGGGTCTGGTGTCAGCGAGTCTGTGACGGGAGCTATCACCGAGAACGCTTGGGGCTTGGGGAGTGAAAGAGATGAAAAAAGGGATTATATTGGCGGGTGGTTCAGGCACTAGGCTCTATCCGCTCACCATTACGGTAAGCAAACAACTCATGCCAGTTTACAATAAGCCGATGATCTATTACCCCTTGACGACGTTAATGTTGGCGGGTATTACCGAGATCCTGATCATAACAACTCCGCAAGATCATCGGCAATTTGCCGAAGCGCTTCAGGATGGTAGTCAATGGGGAATTAATATACAATACGCTATTCAGCCTCAACCAGAAGGATTGGCCCAAGCTTTCATTATCGGTCGTGACTTTATCAGTCAGGACAGTTGTGCCTTGATATTGGGGGACAATATCTTTTATGGACATAATTTGACAGAGCATTTGGGTCGGGCAGTGCGACAGGAGACGGGAGCAACGATTTTTGCTTATTTGGTGAAAGATCCTGAACGGTATGGCGTCGTTGAATTTGATAAGAATGGACAAGCCGTGAGTTTGGAAGAAAAACCACAACATCCGAAGTCAAAATATGCTCTGACAGGCTTATATTTTTATGATAATTCGGTCGTGGATATCGCCTCAAGCCTTAAGCCCTCTGCTCGGGGGGAACTGGAGATTACTGATGTCAATAAAGTATACTTAGCAAATAACACTTTGCGGGTGGAGAAATTGGGCAGAGGCTATGCGTGGTTAGACACTGGAACTCACGAATCTCTGCTGCAGGCTTCTAATTACATTCAAACGATGGAAGAACGACAAGGCCTAATGGTCGCTTGCCCGGAAGAGATCGCCTATCGGATGGGATATATCTCTGCCGAGCAAGTGCTCAGATTAGCTATGCCGCTTCAAAAGAACGGATACGGGCTATATCTGGCGAATATCGTGAGGGATGGTGTTCAAGGATGAAGGTGTTAGCAACAAAGTTACCTGGGGTCATGATTATAGAACCAATGGTATTCGGGGATGCCCGGGGTTTCTTCATGGAGACTTGGAATCAAGCTCGCTATGTGGCACACGGATTACCCGCCGTTTTCGTTCAGGATAATCTTTCTTTTTCTCAAAAGGGTGTTCTGCGAGGGCTTCACTTTCAGAACCCAAACGCTCAGGGGAAATTGGTCTATGTCCTGCAGGGCGAGGTGTTTGACGTGGTTGTGGATATTCGCGTAGGCTCTCCGACGTTTGGCAAGTGGGTGGGAGTGACACTTTCCAGTGAAAACAAGCGTCAATTTTATGTTCCCGAAGGTTTTGCCCATGGCTTTTGTGTAACGAGTGAGACTGTGCTTTTTGCGTATAAGTGCACGGAGATTTACCAGCCGCAGTCGGAGCAGGGGGTGAGCTGGCAGGATTCTGATTTGGGTATAGAGTGGCCGATAGAGATGCCTTTGTTGTCGGAGAAGGATATGAACTATCCGAGGTTGAAGGATATCGAGGTTGAGCGGTTGCCTCAACTTTAAGTACATGACATATTTTTCGTTTTCACGGTTCCTGGTAGAGCGTCAAACAAAGTATCAATATTCGTCGTAATGGCGTCTGACTAGCGTTTGACAGTTAATTAATTCGAACCCTTGCGTAGCAAGGGTTCCAGAACTTTAAATTTAAACGTGCCATTACAATTACCTTTTTGTGGTAATTACTCTTAGCAGTTTATAGTTTGAACTCGATCCGGTACTCTAGCCCCTACGGCTTTAAATGCCACTGCTGCAGCACCGTGGACTTCCGTTCGTACTAAATGTTCACTGTTTTTGACTTTCATATTTACGATATGTACTTTACGCAAGGCCCTGATGACCTCCGTGTATCCGTATTCGCTACTACACTCAGTCAGCAGCTTTTGAAACTTAATCTGAACAACCAAGGCCAAGAAGCAAAGCATGATGTGACCCGCAATTCGCTTTTCTGTCCAATGAAAAACAGGACGTAAATCTAGGGTGCTTTTTAGATTCCTAAAAGCACGTTCAATCTGCCATAAGTCTTTGTAAGCTGTTGCTACTTCTGCTGTCGGCAACTCAGTATTGGTTTGCAGAATGTATAGGCCATCAAATAGTTCAGCCTGTTTTAGCTTTTCTTCATTTATGGTCGCTGCTTCTTCCACGACATTAAGATAGCTCTTGTATTCACTGTTGCCAACCAAATCCTTTAGACTGCCATGCTCTAATTTCTTGCGGAGATTCTCTTCGATTCTCTTTCTAACGATTACATCTCTCTTAGCCTCTTCTTCGTTAAGACAAACAATGTAACGGTTATTATTCAGAGTGACCTCTTTAACCTTCAGATTGTCTTTTTCTTCGACAGTTACATAGGGAGAGGGATCGGCAATAATTTCCGGGGCCAGTTTAATACTACGCATCCGAACTCCAAAGATGTATTGTAGTTTAAGTTCTTCAAGAAGATCTAGGGTTCGTTTACCTATCATGCCACGATCTCCAACAACAATAACCCTTTGAACATTAAACCGTTGCTTTAAGTCACGAATGGCTTCCATGAAAGCCTCTGTATCCGGAGTATTGCCAGGGAATACCTGATGGGCAATGGGCATGCCATCTCTAGACATTAAGAGACAGATCATGACTTGAAGGCGGTCGGGCCGATGGTCCTTAGAATGACCGTAATCTAGGAGATCAAAGGCTCCAGCTGACCCTTCAACATAGGTACTCGTCGTATCAAAAAACACCAAATCTAGCTGACCGCTAAAAAGATCAGTGTGTCTATAAAAGAGCTTCTGTTCGATGGTATCTTTGTTCTCATCAAGAAAATCAATAGCCCGATAAAAGTGATGCAGCTTCAGAGAATCAAATTGGGGACGATAAACATCCTCTTTCCAGTCATTGACCCCCAGCTTGCTTGTAGGCTCAATTAATCGATTAAGAACCATGCAGAAGACTGCTTCTTGAACATCGATACTCATTTCAGTCTCATCCACAAGCTGATTGATAATCTCATGAAGTCCGAGTTTTTCCCAAAGTCGACGAAAAACCATCGTTGGACCGTACTCTTTACTCCAGTCAGCAAAGAGGTCTTCAGCGGCTGATACGACGGCCAAGTTTTGAGAGAATTTCGATAGAGAACGGATTAAGTCGTCAAGTTTCCCATCCTGGAGATCCTCCACTCTCCCCAGATTACAAAGAACCTTTTGACGAACCTTGCCCTCTTCACGGCGGCTCTCACATATTTGTAGGTAACGGCGTTCTGAGCCGTTCCTGTTGTAGGCAGTTTTTATTCTTGCAAACATAGCAACACTATTATCCCATGATATCCCATGATATCCCATGATATGACAATATATATTGCATCATGCGCGGCACTACATTTTTAATTTTTTGGCATAAAAAATGGCCGTTTGGCCAAAAGTGAAGTCTGGAATCTGAATATTACGGTTTGACAGAGCCAGCGTTCCGGAGGTCGGTGAGCCACCTCTCCGGTAAAAGTGAGCCATCCCTCCGGAGGCTTGAGCCACCTATACGTATGTCGCCATGGGCAAAGGGCAGTCGCAGTATCTTAGCCGTCAACCCCCCGTTGCCCACGGGACCCCAGATTAAGACTTTACATGGGAACGGAGGATGCTACCCTAAATCAAGGGATGGGGCTTCCCAAGAGGACTACATCCTTATGAGCCACAGCCCTCGACCCATTGAAGCATCCGACGTAGGGTCCCATGTCAAGTCGACCTCAGAGTGGCTCTCGCTCCGGAAGGGTGGCTCTGAAAATCCGGAACACTGGCTCTCATGGTACGGAATGGTGGCTCATTTCGCTCTGGATTATTCATGGAATCTGCAGGAAAAGCGGTTATTGTATTCTAATTTATACTTTAAAATTTTTCCTACTGTCAAACGCCAATCTAAAGTCGCCATTACGTGCAGGTTCCAGATAGTTCTCCGAGCTGAAGGCGTGTCATATAATGGTAAGCGTTAATAGTGTCCCCCATTCTAACTGGTTCATAATGAGACGATTTTCATTAAGAATGTTGTCATAAATTATGAGTGTTTAAAAAGACCGCTTTTCGGAAGATCATATTTGGGACTGTCGCGTAAGTTAACTCTCCGCACTCGCCTGGTGCGAACAGAATCAAGTCAGTATTCACATATTTAAATGCTGGGTTAAAAGGATTGGCAAGAAACCTGATTCAATATGGATTAGAGTTGCAATCTTTTATAAAACTCGGCGTAACGACTCACTACCGCTCTCCACCGTAAGCGTAGGATCACAGAACCTCTGTATTATTCAATTATTGACGATATAGGATAGGCGAGTTTCCAGTACGTAACATCAAAACGTCAAGCCTCACATTCCGAGACGTACGAAATGTATTTGGATTAGACCACTGAACGGTAAAACCGAGTATTACTGCACATTTTGGGAAAATACATTGTTACGGAAATTCGATCCAATGTAAGCGTCAAACCACCGTACCTAGCACTTGTGGATAAGTCATCAAACTCGCATGGATGCTGGCTTCTCAATTTATTCATGTGCCTAAAACGGCTTTTGACTGTCGAACCCGAGACAAACTCATGTTTAAAAATACTATCCGACTCAAGGGATTCCTTGTTCAATTTATTGATCCAGTAATGCAAGCTAGAAAGAGTGAGTTTGTTTTGCTGACACCAAGCTTGAGCGTACAGCTCACTGCTTCGATAATTACAAATACGTTCTTGCCATAGTTCGCGTTTCAATCCTCTAGTCATAAGTACCTCCAAAATTTAATTTAAAGGCATTATCTCATGTCTATGAGGTGGTTTGAAGATACGGTCGGTTTGACGCTTACGATCCAATAAAGAATGTATTTGTAAAAATGAAACGAATAAGATGTTCTTGTAATACCAGATGAATTTTTGAGAAAGGCGGAATATTCAGTTTGAAAAACACTATCGAAAGTTATTCTTTAACAAGAAGAAATAATTTTGACTTCATAAGATTTGTAGCCGCTGTTTTAGTTGTTATTTCCCATTCCTTCCCGTTGTCGCTGGGTAATAATTTAAGAGAACCATTAATGATTTTAACTAAAGGGCAGTTAACTCTAGGCACAATGGCAGTAGATATCTTTTTCATTATAAGTGGATTTTTGATAACACAAAGTTACGATAGGTCAAACAATTTTATCCGTTTCATTAAGGCCAGAGTTTTAAGAATTTACCCCGCCTTAATTGTTGTAGTATTTCTATCTGCTTTTATCTTGGGTCCAATTGTAACATCACTATCTATAACCGATTACTTTCGGTCTTATCAAACATATCGCTACCTAACATCTGCTTTCATTTTCCATGCATTATCCAACAATCTACCGGGTGTTTTTAGTAATAATATTTATGCTCCTGCGGTCAACGGTTCCCTGTGGACACTTGCTTATGAATTTAAGTTTTATCTTCTAGTTGGATTTTTGGGATTAACAAGGATCCTAAATCGCAAGACTGTTTTAGCACTATTTTTACTTTCATTTGCTTCGTCTATCTTTTTAACAACACATAAGGGTTTAATGCAATATTGCCATCTTTTAAATTTTTACTCTGCAGGGATGTTAATTTACCTTGCTAGAGAATACATTCCCCTAAATATTAAATTAGCTTTTACTTCATTCGTTCTTTTACTCATCAGTTGTTTTATTGGTCACCTTCAAGATGTTTCAGTTTTTTGCGGAAGTTATTTTATTATGTATTTTGCTTTTAATACAAGGCTTAACTTATCAAACTTTGCAAAGTATGGCGATTTTTCTTACGGGGTATATATCTTCGCCTTCCCCGTTCAGCAAACTATAATACACTTTTTTGGCGGAAGCATGGCTTATCCTATACTGATTTTTTTATATTCTTTGCCAATAGTTTTATTATGTGCAATTTTATCGTGGCATCTAGTAGAAAAGGTTGCGCTACAATTAAAGTCATACAAAATATTAAGTTATTCAAGACGTTTTCCGTGGGTTGATAGATTTTAAGTGAATAACGGAACAAGCAACTCAGCGGGGAACATAGTGCTCGAGGGAAGGCCTCCCTCCGGTCAACCTTCCCCCGGGGTACGACCCTCACACAATTTGGAAACAATTCTGACAATTATGAAGAATCCCTGGAAGCCAGCCATATCAGGCATTTAGATGAGGGATCGTGCTTGAGGAAGCTTGAAAGAAAAACTCTGCGCTTCCTTTAGCGATAGGGTTTTTTACTATTTGTCAGTCCCACTAGATAGTCGATGCTGGTTTTATAGAATTCGGCAAGTTTGATAAGCGAGGTACTCGGAATATCAAGGGCGCCGCTTTCATATCTTGAATAGGTTGCTTGGCTTACCTTCAGCAAGGTTGCAAGCGCTTGTTGGGTCAAATCCCTGTCTTCTCTTAAATCGCGTAATCGTTGGTACATTATATTCACCCCGACACCATTTTATAGTATGCAATAATCGTATATTGTTTTTTATACGAAAAGCGTATAAAATAGTATGAGTAAACTATTATCGGGGTGGCGAACAATGGTAGATTATAAAGAGATGTATAATGTTCTATTCAACAAAATGACGGATATCATTGAAGAAATCCAGCAGATACAGCTTCAAACGGAGGAGATGTACATACATAGCAAGGACAGGGAATTTGTTCTGCTGAAGTCAGGCAAGGATTCAGATCAACCAAAGAAGAAAGAATAATTATTTTGCTCGAGGGCCAGGCCTTCCTCCGGTCGGCCTAGCCCCCGGGGTCGTACCCTCACACAACGGGAAACAATTCTGACAATTTAGAGAATCCCTGGAGCCAGTAAAATCAGGCAATCCGAGGATTCTTTAATGTTACTCGATCCCAGTTGTGTGACATTCATCCTTACGTCAACTTAATTGAAGGAATATTTATAACATGGTATAATATACCAAAATGATAAAAAGTTGAGGAGAGGAAGTTATGAGTCCTACAGTACTTCGGTTGGGAGCATATAGATTCTTTTTCTATTCGCGTGAGGAATCCAAGCCCCATGTTCATGTAGAAGAAGGAAATAATACAGCAAAATTCTGGATTGAACCGATTGAGTTAGCTGAAAGCCATGGTTTTAGTACTCGGAAGTTACATAAGATTAACAACTAGTTGAAGACAATGTCGACTTGATTTTAAAAAAATGGAGAGGGTTCCATGCTTAGTAGTACTTTGAAAGATCACTTTAGTCGTCCAAGTGAACCGACCAGCATAAAGAAAGTAAAGATAGAATCAAACATGGTAATTATTTTTCTCTCCGACGGACGTATAGTTTATACTCCGCTCGACTGGTTCCCCATTTTACGCTCCGCCAATCCTATTCAACGTGAGAAGTTTAGAATATCCCCAAGAGGAATTCACTGGGATGAGCTAGATGAAGATATTCCGATTGAAACCTTTTTGGATGATTATAGATAGGTTGTCGAACTCGACTTCGCCTCGCTCGGCACGACATCATACGCTAAGTTCCAGGTACCTCTCTTTTCCTAGAAGTAAATAAGAGATTCGTTGAGGTGGAAGCGATGCCTAGAAAACAAAGAGTATGGGTCCCGGGGGGTACATATCACATCGTGTGCCGGGGAAATCATCAACACAATATCTTTCGGGATGACGAGTATAGTGGCTCGGATGTCAAGACAAAAATACTTTTCAACATATTATAGCTTGCTATTTTACAGGGGTTTAAGCGATTAATAATGGCCTAAAAATGCGGAAAGGCCTTGGGAAGCGGTGCTAAATTGGTTTCATCGAAGGCTAATTATCAGTTGCCTTTAAGTAAGTTGGTAGAATATTTATCGCATAGAGTGGCACATTGGTTAACCATTCTTCATGTCTGTAATCCGACATCGATGTTCGGATCGCATACTTTGGCTGATATTTTTGACAAAAAGTTTTTAGGCTTTTAGCCTGGAGGTTTTCAGCGGCTTTTACCTCGAGTGGCACAATATTCATTTCACTTTGGAATATGAAATCGATTTCTGCACTAGCCTTTTCTGCGGACCAGTAATAAGGCGTTGTTTTTCGACTGGCTACCAGTTGCTGAAGTACGTATTGCTCGGTTAAGGCGCCTTTAAATTCTTCAAATAATCTGTTCCCCTCAAGCAACGATTTTAGATCAAGTTCACTCATTGCACCGAGCAACCCGACGTCAAGAACAAATAATTTAAACGCATTGAAATCTTGATAAGCCATAAGTGGCATATCTGGCTTGGTCACTCTGCTTATCCTATAGATTAATCCGCAATCGATAAGCCATGTCATCGCGAGCTCGTACTCCCTGGCTCTTGCTCCTTGTCGGATAAGGCCGTATATAAATTTGCGATTTTCCTTTGCAAGCTGAGCAGGAATAGAGCTCCATAACATTCGTATACGTGGCACAGCTTCATTCGGAGCATGCTTTGAAAAATCTTGTTCATAGGCCATCAAAATTCCCTTTTGTAGTTGACGCACCTTACTATAATCGGAGTTTTCGATGAAAGACGCAACAACTGCTGGCATGCCTCCGATATAATAATACTGTTTTAGCAAATCGATATATTTACCCTTAAAGCTTGTTATCAAGCTAAAATCGTTGCTTTTGAGTAATTCAACTAATTCATCGTTGCCCATAGCGCTTAGAAATTCTAAAAAATCCAAGGGATATAAGTCCAGAAATTCCACTTTCCCTACTGGAAACGATGTACCAGGATGGAGTGCTACACCAAGTAATGACCCTGCTGAAATAATGTGATATTCAGGTGCATTTTCACAAAAATATTTAAGCGAGGTCAATGCTCTAGGTACTTCTTGAACCTCATCGAAAATGATCAAGGTGTTTTGTGCCTCAATTTTAACACCCGTTTCAATTTGAAGTGCTGTGATGATTCTTTCTATGTCAAGATTGCCACTGAATAAGCTTTCCATGCGTTCATTGTTGTCAAAATTTATATAAGCGTATTTTTCGTAATTAGTTTTGCCAAATTCCTTCATTAGCCATGTCTTACCGACTTGTCTAGCACCTCTGATAATTAGTGGTTTCCTATCCTTGGTGTTTTTCCAGTTGACTAAATCGTCGATCGATTTCCTAAACATAAAATCACCTCTTTATTCTAATATACCCACAGCATATCAGAATAAATCACTAAAGTCGAACGACTATTGTTACAATTAAACCACTATTTTGTTTGACTATGTAGTAATCTCGATGATATTAAATTAATCGAGCTATCATTCCTACACCTGGAGTCTCGGGTGTAGGATGTTTTTTCACTAAATAGCTTGCTATTTAGTGGGGTTTGAGTGATAGATGACATGGCTCCAAATGCTATAGCATTTAATAGATGAAAAAGGTCTGACACTATATACAGTGGTAATCTTAATTAAAAAACACTAGATATGGATTTTGAATGAGATTATTTATCTACGGTGCTCCACGGAGATAGGACGCAAATAAGATGAAGCATACTCGAGGGCCAGGCCTTCCTGCGGTCGGCCTAGCCCCCGGGGTACGACCCCCACACAATTCTCACACAATTCACTAGGACCATGAAACTGGCCTGAACGAACGAGGGCTCTTACTTAACGTAACGGGTATTATCGGACGCAAATATGCCCGATTACAATTCCTCCAACCCGTCGAATTTATGCCTATGTACGCTATAATGTTCGGATCAAGGGTCTCCCGCTGGTCAATCCTTGAACAGGGTCTGCCTCTCAGGAATCGACAAATTATTCATTAATACCAAGAGTCCTTGGAAGCAGTCAAATATCAGGCATTTCAGGGATTATTGATGTAACACAAATGAGATTGAGTTACATCAAGGGACAAGAAAACCTCCTGATATTAGGAGGTTTGCACAATGTAACTTATTTACTTTTCCAATATATATTCTGACGCTTATGTTTAATGCCATCAATCCAAACGACTGCATTCAGCTCATCGACATCAAATATAAGGATAACTTGATAGAGTCCAAGTCTTGCCCAATAACCTTCTAGCTTTCCGTATGGAATTTGCTTGGCTGTAAGGGTTGGCGTATAAATTAACCGAGTAAACGAATCATTGAAAATGCGTTCCTTAACTTCGGGGGGATAGGCTAGCATGTTTGCCAGTTCATTTAAACTGGTCTGCGACCAGTAAACCTTATACTTTTCGTTCACGCTCAAACACCTCAGTTTTCTCGCGCAAATAGTCTAGCCCTGCCTGCTGTTCAAACACTCTGTCAGATTTCCGATCATCGCGGCTTTGCTGAACCTGATGAAATAAACTATCATCATCAGCTAAAGATTTGATGTCCAAGCTATCACCGATTTGCTCTTCAATCAAAACGTTGACGTCAAATTCATCTTCAATGACTTGAATAAGGTCGGATATATCCAGCATTTCTTTGTGCTTAAATTTATCAAAAAGCTGATTTGGTGTAATGTACTTCAAGAAAATCACCTTCCTTTACATAACCATTATACAGTAAGAGGAAAGTTATTTCACCCAAAATATTTACTCTGCTCGGGGGAAGGTCTCTCGTCCGTGCTCGAGGGCCAGGCCTTCCTCCGGTCGGCCTATACCCCGGGGTACGACCCCAACACAACGGGAAACAATTGTGACAATTTACAAAAATCCCTGGAAGCCAATAAAATCAAGCTTTCCAGGGATTTTTAGATGTAATATAATGCAGTTGTGTAACATTTAGAAAACAGATTAGAAAGTGACGCAATAATTAAATAATGGTATAATAATTTAAACTAGAAGAGTGGGAGAACTAAGTTGTGAGACAGTTAATCGATCTAAGGATTGACTATGCGTTTAAACTAATTTTTGGCAAGCACGGTAATGAGCCAATTCTTATTGCATTCTTAAATGCTACACTTAAACTTCCGCACGAGAATCAAATTACAGCAGTAACTTTGTTGAATCCTGAACTGAACAAAGAATATAAAGACGATAAGAAATCTGTGATGGATATTCGTGCAGTAACACGTGAAGGAATCCATGTAAATATTGAAATTCAATTGTCTAATAAATATGATATGGAAAGACGAACTTTGTATTACTGGGCAAGAATGTATACCCTCCAAATGCGGGAAGGGATGGCTTACCTGGAGTTAGCGAATACTATTACGATCAATATTCTAGATTTTAATTATATTAATCAGACTAGAAACTACCATACCGTATTTCGACTCTTCGAAAAAGATGAGGGGTTCGAATTAACCGAGGCACTTGAGATACACTTCATAGAATTACAAAAGCTTCTCGTAAAATGGAGAGAAAGGTTAGTAAGTCCATGGGAGGACGTGCTGGTGCGCTGGTTATTTCTATTAGAAGGTTCAGAGGACGAGGAAATTCTTAAGACATTGGAGGAGATTGCGATGCAAGACCCAGTGTTGAATCAAGCGATGGAAGAATGGGGAAAATCAAGCGAAGACCCCAAGGTGCGCGAGGAATATTTCGCTAGACGCAAGGTAGTCTTAGATGAAATGGCTGCAGTAAGGGAAGCAGAACTGAGGCTAAGAGAAGCAATTAAGCAGAGCAAAAAAGAAGGTAGAGAAGAAGGTAGGGAAGAAGGTAGAGAAGAAGAAAAGCAGGAAGTAACAAAGAGGCTACTTAAAAAGGGAATGGACATTAAATCAATCTCTGAAATTACAGGCATGTCAGAAGAGGAGATAAAGAACTTAAGATGAGGGGTTGCTCGAGGAAACTTCCCCCGGGGTCTGACCCTCAAACAACTTAGAAACAATTCTGACAATTAAGAAGAATCCCTGGAAGCCAGCTATATTAGGCATTCCCGGGATTCTTGAATGGTACACAATATAGTTGTGTAACATTCGCACATTCACTTAGAGAGAGTAAATATTCTTGCAACATGGCCATATGTGTTACTGAATATAATAAATCGGATCAGGGATCAAATAGTCAGGCATCAAGTTATTATGTATGGTTACGATAGTAAAGTAAGAGCATAATCTTTATAGTTTGGGTAAGCGAATTTAGAAAAGGCCAGAGGGTAGGAATCAGGAAATTACTGAAGACAATTGAAGGTGCAATAAATAAATGTGATATCAAAGGGGCGGGTACAATAAGATAATGAAATAATATAGGGGAAGGAGGCGAATGTGAATGGCAATCCTTTCGGAATATGTACGAGCAGCGATGAGTGACGCAGTATTTAAACAGCTTGAAAATAGTACTTTTTTTGGAGAAGTACCCGATTGTACAGGGGTATGGGCTAATGAAGACAGTATAGAAGATTGTCGCCGTGTATTGCAGGAAGTGCTGGAAGAATGGATCGTACTAAAATTGCGTGACCACGATGCGTTGCCGTTGCTCAGCGGTATGACCTGAACAAAGTGGTGGCTAAAGCATGAATTCAATAAGCAGGACTGAACTAAGAGGGATTCTGGTGCCTCATACTAACTTATTAACTTACTTGACAAGGGGACCGCGAAACTGCCTTGAAACAACAAAGCTTTACCTATCGCTATTCAGTGGTTGTGATAATTGATTCATTGGTATGAATTAAATAAAGATATTCGGACAACCCAGTATTAGACGAGATAGGCTTGATCTTGATGATGTATCAATATATTGATATAATATGCATATAATGAAATTGGAGGTGCATATTATGCCATCAATTAGACCTAGTTCAGACCTTAGAAATAAATATAACGAGATCTCTGATTTTTGCCATAAGTATTCCGAGCCTGTATATATCACAAAAAACGGACAAGGTGACTTAGCGGTGATGAGTATTGAAACCTTTGAACGTATCATTGGTAAGTTTGAACTTTATAAACTGCTTAATGAAGGTATTAATGATGTTAGGAATAACAGGGTTTTATCTGCTGAGGATGTGTTTAGACAAGTCGAGAGTGCTATGAGCGAATGAAAAAGCACAGTATTCTCATGACACATACTGCGACGGAGGACTTGAAAAGTATTGCATCATATGTTGCTAATGAACTTCAAGAGCCATCCATTGCTAAAAAGCTTGTGGGAAATATTAAAGAAGTAATTATGAGCCTTGAACAAATGCCAACCAGATATTCCTTGCTTCGCGATGCGAATCTTGCATCTCAAGGGATGAGAAAAATTATGGTTGATAATTATGTAGTATTTTACATCGTCTATGAAAAGGATCAAATCGTGACAATCGTTAGAATTCTTCATAGCAGACGAGATTGGGTCAATTTACTATAATGTTTGCTCGGGTCGGGAAAGGCCTCCGAAGTTCGTGTCTTTTCCTCCCATGGGGGACTATTCCCCCGGGGTCTGACCCCAACACATGACCCCAACACAATTTACAAACAATTCAATAGGACCATGAAACTGAACTGAATGAGGCGCTTACTTAACGCAATGGTCTTTGTCGGACCCGACTCAATGCTTGATAACAATTTTTCTGTTGTCAGTACTTAACCTGATCTTCTTGATAAGAAAAAACGAGCATGATATGATATACCATGAAATGGATATATTTAGTGAGGAGGGGACGGTGCTTTTTGATTAAATGCTCGGCGGATATTGGAACGTATTCTATCTGGTTCTAAAAACATCAGATTCGAAGAGATCGTTGCGCTTGCGGAGATATACGGTTTCCGGCTAGCCAGAATTAATGGTAGTCATCATATTTTTGTCCATCCAGAGGTACGGGATTAGTCAATCTTCAAAATGTCAATGGTATGGCCAAGCCCTATCAAATTAGGCAACTATTGAAACTTGTAGAACTGAATAGTCTAAGGATGGGAGAATGATGAATGTAATGGATTACCACATAAATATATTCTACAGTGAAGAAGATAGTGGGTATATTGCAGATATTCCTGACCTAAAAGGCTGCTCGGCCTTTGGACTTACACCCGAAGAGGCGTTGCAGGAGCTACAAGAAGCCAAAAGGTCGTGGCTTGATGCGGCTAGGGCAGAAGGACTGTTAATCCCAGAACCACGATACCGCCCAATTATTTACCAAGCAATCGGGGGTGCATCCATCGGGGTCTGACCGCAATGTCATCAAGCTAGCCTTCCATAAAAAGGGAGGCTCTTTTTTGCTCGAGGGCCAGGCCTTCCTCCGGGGTACGACCCCCACACAATTTAGACACAATTCACTAGGACCATGAAGAAATTAATAAGGCATTTTTCAGAGATTCTTTAACGTAACACACCTATTATGTAATTTTGGAAAAGAAGGTTTGCCTTTACCTCACCGGATCTTACTAGCCATCTTCCGTTGCGGTTGGGTTGAATTGACCCGTCGGATTTGTGCCGGGGATCCCAACACAATGGGAAATTAGTCTGACAATTAGCAAAAGGGTCTTTCGTCAAAACTAGGTGAAGGACTCTTTTGGCGTTTCAAAAATAGAACTTGAAATAATTATATGAATACAGAAATGGGTAGGAAAATGGAAACACATGGCGAATAAATAAATAATAGGAAAATAGGCGGGGAGGGGAAGAGTTGGCGAGGAAACTGAGGGTATGGTGGCCGGGAGCGGGCTATCATATTATGTGCAGGGGCAACCATCGGTTGGAGATCTTCCGAGATGACGAAGATCGGCAAGTATTCCTGAGTATGTTAGCTCAGGTTAAAGAAAAACAACCATTTAAATTGCATGCTTACTGTTTGATGAGTAATCATGTACATTTCCATCCTCGGAGTCGTAGAAATCGGCATGCTATACAATGATATTTTACGGTAACACATGAGATCCTAGTGCTCCTCAGAGTATATCTGAGGTACGCATAACAAGCGATAATAAAGTGAGGAAGCGGATGGCACTAGGAAGTCGGATTATAGAATAGTACCTGTGAAGCGGGGTAATTCCCGTGGAGGGAAGGCTATAACATAGAGGCGACGCCTACATGGTTCGTTACGCGGATCAGCAATTTGTCGAATCATGCACGGGGGAAGGTCTTAATAGGGTGGGCGTAAGCAATCGTCATGATCTCCAATGTTCCTAATTAAGCAGATTTCCTCGCCCTGATCGTCTTTAACCCATTCAAACGTGAATCGAATGGACATATTAAGGCTACCTTCCCAAATGTTATTTGTCCCTTGTACCTTCTTAACCCTGAACGAGGGATGACGCCAGTCTTCACTAAACTGGTGCATTTTGTCTATAAATAAGTTCTTGATTGCCCTTGGCAGTTTGTTATAAGCATGATTAAAACGTGTTGTACTTTCAATTTTCATCGTCATTTTTCCTTAAATCTTCAAGGAAATCTTCCATGGAATCAAAGTTCTTGACTCGTCCAGCTTCTATTTCGGCTTGGGCTTCCCGTTCGCCTTTTTGCCATTCTTCTGTCCAAAACCATTGTTGGTCAGCCGGAATGAGTTTCTTAGGTTCTAGCACAATTTTTCCCTCTTGAATCGAAATGTCAAGTATATCTCCTTCGTCAAGGTTAAGTTCTTTACGCACTTCTTGCCCTAGTGTAATTACGTGACGTTTTTTTATTTGTACAATACCAAAGGATTTTTTCGGTTGAACGAGAGACATAACTACCGCCTCTTTCTGATTTCCTGTAAATCTGCTTAAGTTAGTATAACATATTAATGCTCGTCATAACAATATTTCGCTCCCCCAGGGTCTGACCCCCACACAATTTAGAAACAATTCCGACAATTAAGAAGAATCCTTGGAAGCCAGCTATATCAGGCTTTCCAGGGATTCTTCAACGTGACACATTAAATTGTGTCACATTAAGAAAGAGGGTTTGTATTGGAGCTTGTAGCTAATGAAAGAAGAGGTGGAATAATCACTCTGCCAATGGTAAAATCTAACTAAATAAATTATGGGGAAGGAATGAAAAGTTATGGCTATAAAAAAGCTCGTGCGCTTTGACTGGGCTATAAAATATATACTGCGTAACAAGGCTAATTTTGATGTACTAGAAGCGTTTATTTCCAACTTATTAAGAGAAACGATCGTTATTGAAAATATTTTAGAAAGCGAAAGTAACAGAGAAGTTGAAAATAGGAAATTTAACCGGGTTGACTTAAAGTGTATAGATTCCCAGGGAAAACAAATCATTATTGAAATACAAAATCAACGT